>JAGWZR010000200.1 GCA_018968795.1 Planctomycetota bacterium
AGTTGTAGAAACAAACGATGCCTCTCCATTACGCCCCGTTATAGAGATGTTGTTTGATAGTATGGGAAAAAAGCTGTCAGAAAAGAAACTGGTTAAACTACAAGAGGCTCCTTTACTGTTTATTATTGATTCCATATTTGAGGAAGACTTACCAAAATAGGAGAATACACAGTGCAGAGCCTTAAGAAAAGGACGGATCTTCTTGCTGAGGAAATAGAGGATGAAGTAGTCATCTATGACCCCAGGACCCACTACGTACATCATTTAAACCCTATGGCAAGTATTATATGGGAACTCTTTGATGTCTCTCCGAGTCCCAAGGATATTGCAAAAGAGATAGTAAATGTTCTCAAGACAGACCTATCAAATGTAGAAAAGGATGTGCAAGAGACCTTAGGTAAGCTGCAAAGGAAGGGACTCATGGAATGAGTTTGTCAACCACCCGTTTTGAAGTGCTTTCTTTTCCCTTTGAATTAACCACCGACGATAAAAAATTCTTTGACGAATTCATGGAACTTAATTCAGCGCTGACTTTGCCTGGGAATGGCAAATTACCTCAGGTGCAATACAGCGTGATAAAAAATACCAAATACTTCTGCATCAGGGAAAATGGCAAATTCCGGAACCGCTGGGCTCACCGGTGGCCACTGTACCTTTCTGTTATGATGTGTGTAAGGGATAGTTTGTATTTACATCTGAAGGAATACCTTTTTTTACATGCCGGCGCTTTAGCAAAGAACCATAAGGCCGTGCTTCTTCCCGGACCTTCCGGAAGCGGGAAGTCTACCCTTACCCTGGGATTGTTGAATTATGGTTACCAGTATCTTACTGATGAGGTAGTAGTTATTGACCTTGCCGGTTTAAGGGTAAAACCCTTTCAACGTCCCATATATATCTATGGCTGGCAATCAGTGGTATCTGCCGAAGTTGAGAAATATTTTAAGTTTTATCGTTTTAAGGAGAGATATGGGAATACTGTGCAGCCCTGGCAATATGCCGTGCCGCAGCAAGAATCCATTTTGCCTAAAGATACAAGCTTTGAAGTGGCGTGGATTGTTTTCCCAACTTATAACGAGACGCAGAAAGATTCGTATCTCAAACCCATGAGCAGGGCAGAAGCGGCATTTCATCTTATGCAAAATGGATGGAATATGTCACAATTTAGTGACCGTGGTCTTACGGTATGTTCAGAACTGGTTAAAAAGGCAGATTGTTACCAACTGTTGATGGGAGACCTGAAAGAAGCCTGCGAACTGATAGAGAAACTTACAGGAGAAGCGACCATCTCAGTAGAACCTGAAATATTGAATAATATCTGGAAACGGAAGGTATTGTTGTGAGAATTTTATTGAAGGAGGTATGGTCATGGGAAAAAAGGAATTAACTCTTGAAGAACAGAAGCTCCAGGTGCGTCGAAAGCTCCTGAAACTGGCGGTATATGGCATTCCTGCTATATCAACAATCCTGGCCGCAGGTAAGGCAAACGCCGATGAAGTAGATGAATACTACGAATCAATTGATCAAGACATCCAAGATCACCAAAAGTCAGACACGAGCGTAAAAACGAAGAGGCATAAGCCTAGCCAACCAAAGAAACACAAAACAGGTCTTTCGTAAATCAACGTTAATTTATTTACAGCAAGATTTAGGGAGTAGCCCTCCATCGTAAGTTCTGATTTATGAAAAATACATGTAAGGATATACTCTCAGATCTATCAGAAACACAGGCTGAATTTATGAATATACCTCAAGCGGCCTGTACCAGACCATCATCGGGTGTGATTATAGATTTTTGTGAACGAAGCGAAACTCTGGACTACCTCTTCCGCATATTAAACCCCTTTGCTGAAATAACAGCTTCTCCCCCCTCCTGGCCTGAAGTGTTAAGTTCCTCACAAAAAGAAGGGCTTTCCTTTCTGCTTTATAAAAGCGCTACAAAGAAGAATATTAACATACCTTTTTCTATCAAGCAATGCCTCAAGCAAGAGTATATTTATAACTGGGGTAGAAATATTCGTATCTTTGAAGAGCTGGCTGCTTTGCTCCGTGTGTTCAAGAATCCTGTCATAGTTTTAAAAGGCGCATCTCTTCTTTCTTCTGTGTATAAGGACTTTGGGCTTAGAGCGCTGGGTGATGTTGATATCCTTGTAAAACCAGAGGACGTTTCAAAAATTGATAAGGTTTTGTCTCAATCTGGTTATCAATCCGATTATACACTGAGTTCTTGCCGTGTAACTAACTATCTCAATAGCCTGGTATATGGGAAAAATGGTTCTCCACTTCTCCTGCACTTACACTGGCACCTGGTTAATAATGCCCTTCCTAATTATATGTATGCGGAGAAGATTAATATGGATAAACTATGGAAGGAGGCTATTCCCTTAAAGGTACGGCAGGCTGACGTCCTGTGCCTTGCTCCCCATCACCAACTTCTCCACCTCTCAGAACACGCCATGAAACATTCCTTCTATACACTCATCCACATATGGGACATACAGCAGGTGATAAATCACTGGAAAAAAGAATTAGATTGGGAAAAACTTTGCAGGAATGCAGAGGAGTTTCAACTGAGAAGTCCTTTATTTTATAGCTTATGGTTGGGTAAAGAATATTTTGGCGCCTCCGTGCCTCAGAAAATCTTAGAGTCGCTCCATCCCTGCTGTCAGGGACTTGGAGAAAGGGCTTTTCACAGCCTACTCAGGCATGGCAAGCGAAAGGAAAAATTTTGCTGGCTCTTTTACCTCTCCAACATCTCTGGCTGGCAGAAAAGAATAAAATTTATCTTACGCACCCTACTCCCCCCCAGAGAGATCCTGGCGCACATGGAAGGCATCGAACATGGGAAAAAGAGCGCCCTATACTCGAAGGTTGCGTTGAGGAGATTTCAGAGGTTTTTATGGTTTTTTAGCAAAGATCGGTAGAGGTGTAGTGTTTGAAAAATATCTCGTATCGCTCAAGATATAATCTAAGGCATCAAAGAATCTTCTTAGAATATATCCGTAATTAACTATTCCATGAAAGTCCCCCTTTACTAAAGGGGGGAAATTAATTACGGATAAGTTCTTAATCTCGGACTGTATGACACATGAAACATTCATGAGTCATAGGCTCACAAAGAAGTATGAAAATGTCATTCCTGCGGAAGCAGGAATCCAGAAACAGAAAGAATGGATTCCCGTTTTCACGGGAATGACACATTAAGGGATTTTCAGGTGAAATGTAAAGGCGCTTTAATTCCCGAATATAACAAAAAAAGGCATGCTTGATGATGAGCATGCCTTTTTTTCAAATTTTTGATTAAATAAAAACTTCTATCGGGCTTTAGTGCTTGTGATCCTTGGGCACTTCTTTCTCGCACTCAAAACAGAAAAAAGTTTCTCCGCATTTATGCCCTTCCCCAACCTCTGCTTTGCACGTGGAACAAAAATGGGTAATACCACAAATATGTTCATCCCCCACCTCTTTCTCGCAATCATAGCAGAAATAGGTTACTCCGCAGATGTGGTTGGGGCCAACTTCCTCTTCACACTTCGAGCAAAAAGTTGTTACGCCACAGATATGACCGTCTCCGACTTCTTTTTTACAATCGCGGCAAAAAAACGTTAAATCACAGACATGTCCCGGTCCAACCTCTTCCTTGCATTGCTGGCAATATGTCGTAACGCCGCAAATGTGCCCTTCTCCAACCTCTTTATTACAAGTGGCGCATTGATGTAAAGCTTTAGATTCCTTTCCCGCAGGTAAAGCCTCTGCCTTTTTCTCTCCGACTGATACTTCTGGCGCCGCAGGCGCTGCTGGCGTTGCCGCTTCTGGGACTACAGGTGCCGGTTCAACTGGCGCCGCTGCTTCTGGCGCTGCAGGTGTTGGCTCTACTGGCGCAGTGGTCTCCGGTGCTGGCACTATTGGCGCAACAGTCTCTGGCTCCGCAGGCACTGCTGGCGTTGCCGCTTCTGGGGCTACAGGCGCTGGTTCAACTGGCGCCGCTGCTTCTGGCACTGCAGGTGTTGGTTCTGCTGGCGCAGCGGTCTCCGGCGTTGCAGGCGCTGTCTCCGTTGGTGCGACAGCTTCCGCTGGCGGAGCAACGGTAGTTACTGTTTCAGGCTTTGCCTCTTCTTTAGGAGTTGTCGATTTTACCTCCACCTTTACTTCAGGCGATCTTGATTCCTTTACCTGTGTTTGTGTAGAAACACAAGAACTTAAAAGGATTGTAATGCTTACCAACCCTATACCTAAATATCCTTTCCCCATAATTCTTTCTCCTTAAAAAATAGTCCTCAAGATTAATTTCTAATACTATATGCTTGCCATTAATTCTAACTCCTCGGGCATTTCTCGCTTTTCCATATCTATTCCTGCCGCAGAGAAAAATTTTTTCCGCACCGCATCATAGGTAATTTTTAAGAGTGATTTTTTGTCGCTCACATCCCCAAAAATGCCTAAATCAATACTTCCTGCCGCCATGGTTGAATGTCCACCGGCATTCATAAATCCAAATGCCTTTTGCAGCAATAATGCAAGATTAATTCTTGAATCAATACTCCGGGCAGACAACTGAACTTTATCTTTATCAATACCAAAAACAAGGACGGTAGAAATTCCCTCCATTTGCAACATTAACTCGGCGGCTTGCGGTAATGCGTCACGATCAGTTATAAATTCAACAAAAGATATTAAATA
>JAGWZR010000201.1 GCA_018968795.1 Planctomycetota bacterium
TTCGGCCTAGCTTCATTTATTCAATTCTTGAGATCATGAAAGCTTCTAACAATTGGGTCAACCTGACGGCGGGGAGCACCCCGGCGCTAATCGCGTCGTAGTTCAGTGGCCGCCGCAGGTTACCCTAGGCGTTAGGCGGAAAGAAAAAAACGACACTGAAAATACTGGAAATTAGACAATGTATTTGGTTAAATTAAAACCAAAAGCTATAAAAGACCTGCAAAGCATTTCCAAACCAGAAGCAAGAAAGATAGCAGAAAGGATGAAAAATCTTGAACAAGGACTTGTTGGAGACATCAAAAGATTGACCAATTTTACACCAGAATACAGATTGAGGATTGGCGACTATCGAATACTATTTGAAATTGAAGGACAGGAAATAATTATCCATAGGATTAAACATAGAAAAGAAGCTTACAAGAAGAGATGAAAAATATGAAATTACATCCACAGCTAATTGAGAAGAAAGGTAAAAAAGAATTTGTAGTCTTGCCTTATGATGAGTTTATGACTCTTGAAGAAATTATGCATGATTATGAGGACTTAAAAGACCTTAGAGCAGCAAAAGAAAAATCAAAGAATCAAGCTGCGATACCAATTGACAAAGTAATTAAGAAATTAGGTTTATAAAGAACCCGCCTAACAACTGAGTTCAGCGGCTGAATTCAGTTGTTAGCTGCATCAAAATGAAAGAAAGCAATTTCCTATCATCTTTTCCCTGCAAGATAAATCATAAGAATGGAAACATCGGCTGGAGAAACCCCTGAAATACGTGAAGCCTGTCCCAGTGATACAGGATGAATTTGGGAGAGCTTTTGGCGCGCTTCTTTTCTGAGTTCGGAAATGTTGTTGTAATCAAGCCAAGATGGGATTTTATAATCTTCCATTTTTTTAAACTTCTCTATTTGAATTTGCTGGCGTTCTATGTATCCCTTATATTTCACTTCGATTTCCACTTGTTCTTTTACTTCCTTTGAAATTTGTTTTTGAGCAAGCCCCTCGTCAATGGTAAGCAAGTCATCAAAAGCCTTACCTGGGCGACTTAAAATTTTCGCGAGAGTATCTGCCCCTACCATTTTTTTATCCATATAGGCCAAAACTTCTGTAATGGTATGCTCTTTTTTCACCAATTTTTGCCACTGCTGCTCAGAAATAAGACCGTAACGATACCCGTATTTCATTAATCGTCTGTCGGCATTGTCCTGCCGTAACAAAAGCCTATACTCCGCAAGCGATGTAAACATACGATAAGGTTCCTGCGTACCTTTTGTAACAAGATCATCTATCAGCACACCAATATAGGCATCAGAGCGGCCTAAAACAAAAGGTTCTTTTCCCAGAATTTTAAGCACCGCATTAATTCCCGCCATAATTCCCTGGGCGGCTGCCTCTTCGTAACCAGACGTTCCGTTAATTTGACCTGCGTGAAATAGATTTTCCACGAGTTTTGTTTCTAAGGATGAATGGAGTTGAATAGGTGGTACAAAATCGTATTCAATGGCGTAACCATATCTCACTATCTCCGCTGATTCCAAGCCTTTGATAGAATGAACTATTGCCTCTTGAACGTCATGGGGCATACTGGTGGATATCCCATTACAATAAACCTCAAGGGTATCCAGTCCTTCAGGCTCTAAAAATATTTGATGCTGATCTTTCCCTGAAAAGCGCACAACTTTATCCTCTAAAGACGGACAGTACCTAGGTCCCGTGGACTTAATCTGCCCTGTATAAAGAGGTGCACGGTTCAGGTTGGACATAATAATTTCGTGTGTATTGCGATTCGTATACGTAATATAACAAGGAACTTGAGAACGAACAATTTTCCCTGTCGCAAATGAGAAAGGCTGTGGATCCTTATCTCCGTATTGCGCTGAAAGCAGCTTATAATCTATAGTGCGACCATTAAGACGTGGAGATGTACCTGTCTTAAGACGTCCCACCTCAAACCCAATTTTTCGCAAAGAATCAGACAATTTCTCTGCTGAAAGTTCTCCACTTCGACCACCAGATGTAACAAATTCACCAATATGAATAATCCCTTTTAAGAATGTGCCCGTAGTAAGGATAACAGCTTTTGCTTTATACTTTAAGCCACTTTGGCCGATAAGTCCTATAACTCTTCTATTGTCGATAATAAGATCGTCAACAATCTCTTGCCTCAAAAAAAGATTGATTTGACTTTCCAATCTTTTTTTCATGGACAACTGATACATTTTTTTATCGGCTTGGGCGCGTGGTGAATGGACGGCGGGACCTTTTTTGGTATTGAGCATACGGAATTGGATGCCTGTTTCGTCAATTACCTTCGCCATCTCTCCGCCAAGGGCATCGATTTCGCGAACTAATTGGCCTTTTGCAAGACCACCAATGGCAGGATTACATGACATCTGTGCAATCGTGTCTAGATTTATCGTCAGTAATGCCGTACGCATTCCCATGCGTGCAGAAGCAAGAGCGGCTTCGCAACCTGCATGGCCAGCGCCAACCACGATTACATCGAACTCTGTATGCATATACTACTATTATTTTGCATGTTCAACGAAGCGCGTTTCTCGAATAACGGTAACAACCACTTCTCCCGGATACTCCAGTTGTCCTTCAATTTCTCTGGCGATATCATAACACATCTTAGCGGCAGCTTTATCAACTACCTTATCGGGACATACCATTATGCGTACTTCTCTTCCTGCTTGAATTGCATAGGCGCTTTCTACGCCGCTAAAAGAAGTTGCAATACTTTCAAGCCGTTCAAGTCGTTTAATATATTTTTCTAAAGTTTCTCTCCTTGCACCGGGTCTACCAGCAGAAATGGCGTCGGCTGCACTCACTAACACAGTATAAACAGATTCAACCGGCGCTTCCTCATGATGGCCAGCAATTGCATTAATCACTTCAGGTCTTTCGTCGTAACGTTTTGCAAGGTCTGCCCCCGCCGTTGCGTGAGTACCTTCCATTTCGGGACCGATAGCCTTGCCAATGTCGTGTAACAGGCCGCACCTTTTTGCCAGCGAGACATCCAGTTTTAATTCGCCTGCAATGATACCCATGAGGTTCGCAACCTCGATAGAATGTTGTAACTGATTCTGTCCGTAGCTAGTTCTGTATTTAAGTCTACCAACAAGTTTTATTATTTCCTGATGAACATTATGAACGCCCAACTCAAAACAGGTTTGCTTTCCTGTCTCTTGAATAACTTGTTCAATTTCTTTCTCCGTTTCCTTAACAATTTCTTCAATATGTGCAGGGTGAATTCTTCCATCAAGGATTAATTTTTCCATTGATTGTCTTGCTATTTCACGGCGAACACTATCAAATCCGGAAAGAACTATCACGCCAGGGGTATCGTCTACAATAACGTCAATTCCTGTAGCCTTTTCAAAGGCGCGTATATTCCTTCCCTCGCGTCCTATTATACGGCCCTTCATCTCATTATTAGGAAGTTCAATTGCGCTTACAATATTTTCAGTGGTGTGACTCGCAGCACACCGTTGAATTGCAGAACTAATTAATGAGACGGCGGTCTGATCTGCATTTTCTTTTGCCTCTGCTATTTTTTTAGAAATCAACTCGGAGCATTTGATGTCAAGTTCTTTTTCTAATCGACCCAATAAAAGTTTTTCAGCATCTTCCCTGGATAAATTAGAAATTTTAAGGAGCTCTTTATTTTCTTCTTCTATAGCCTTCTGAAGTTCTAATCTCTTTTCCTCCAATTTCTTTTCTTTCAATGCAAAATTGGCGGTAAGCGTATCAATATACCTTTCTTTCTTCGTTAATAATTCCATCTTACGCTCAAGATTATCTTCTCTTTTGCTTAACCTCTTTTCTTGCAGCCTTAATTCCATTCTAGTTTCTTGAGTTTCTTTCTCGAAACCCTCCCTGCGTTGGTACAAATCAGCCTTAGCTGCTAGCTCTGCTTCCTTTTTAATCTTTTCAGCATTTTGCAGGGATTCTTCTATTATGCGCTTTACCCTTTTTTCGCTAGCTGCTTGCTTCTTCTTGTATACGAGAATACAAATGAAGTATCCAATGGCAATACCTACAGGGAAAAGGAGGTACACCAACAGTTGGAACATTTGCATTTTTAATTATGAGCCAATTTTAAAATAGCCCATCCTCCAAAATAAAAAATGATTTCGATGAAAACTAAGATTGAGAAAAATTAGACGGAACTTTTGGAAGAGAGAGACAGCACTAAGTGGAATGTCGTTCTGAATGGAAAGAAATGAATGAGGAATCTCAGAAAATATTTCTCGAAAGTGATACTATATCGATGGCGATATTACTTTGTTAATATAGCTATACCAATATGTTTTTACTTTACTCTTCAGATTAGCTAAACCGATCAAGTTACATTTAGTAAAGAAATTTCCCTTATGACCCATAGTAATCACCATCGAATAACAATCGAAAATTAAAACAGCATATCTACATCGTAAAAAAATTAAAATTCCGTTAAAAAGGAACACAAAAGCTGATATACTATTTTTTTTATTCATTTCTCCAACTATTTTCAAAAAATTTAATAAACCGACATTTTCTCAGATCAATATCTTCTCAATCTTCTACTAAGTTATGACAAACTGGACTAATGCCCTAAATAGGACACTCCCTAAAATTTAAATGTATAGTTTACCTTAACTTCGCA
>JAGWZR010000202.1 GCA_018968795.1 Planctomycetota bacterium
TTTGGATCGAAGTGTGTCCCTACAAGAGATTTGATATGTTCGCGCACCTTCTCATCAGCCCACCCTTTCCGGTATGGGCGGTCGGAACGCATGGCGTCCCACACGTCCACCACCGCAAAGATTCTGGCTGACAATGGAATTTCTTCGCCCTTCAGCCCGCGCGGATACCCCGCGCCATCCCACTTCTCATGATGACAATAAGGAATATCCAGCGCAGGTCGCAAATAGGCAATGCGTGAAAGTAATTCATAGGCATAAACAGGATGTTTACGCATAATTATCCACTCCTCATCGGTAAGTGGCTCAACCTTAAACAATATATTATCAGGCACGCCCATCTTGCCTATATCATGCAACAAGGCTCCTCGACGAACGTGTATCAGATCAGACTTGCTTACACCCATGCCGGCTGCCATTAGCATGGCCATCTCAGTTACACGCCGGGAGTGGCCTTCGGTCTCCTTATCCCGCAAATCAAGCGCATGCGACCAGCCCTCAATCGTGGCGTCATATGCCTGAACAAGTTCAGTATTCGCATGTTGTAAACCCTCAAAAAGCCCGGCATTGTCTATGGCAATAGCAGCCTGTCCGGCAAGCGTCTCTAGAAAACCTAACCATTCTTGATCCGGGTCAAGCGGCGCGCGATGAAAGACCTCCAACACGCCATTTACCTGCCCCTTTGCAACGAGCGGCGTCACATAGTGAGAGACAAATGATTCCTCCGGTAATTGCTTACTGCGAACACACGACTCTTCACGCAGATTGTGAATAAAGACGGGGCGATGCTCAACAGCAGCTCGACCGCAACAACCTTCACTGAGACGCACCCGCGTACGCTGAACGGCGGAGGTATGGAAACCACGCCCAACAGCGTATTCAAGCGTCTGCATGTAAGGATTAAAGAGAAGTATATCAGCGGCGTCAACATAGAGTTGTGGAAATGCTCTATCCATGAAGGCTTCGAGGACAACACGCAAATCGAGGGTGGATAAAATGGCCTTGTCAATATTGCTTACGACAGCAAGGCGCTGCAATTGTAAGCGAATTTGCGTGTCCGATTTCTTACGTTCGGTAATATCCCGAAGAAATACAAAAAACCGCCCGCCTGCAATCTTCACATAGTTGACGCTCACCTCAACATCCACAATTTTGCCATCCTTGCATCTATGCCGGGTCTCAAAGCGGTCATAGCCAGTTTCCATTATCTTCTTGATGTGCTGCGCCGTCACTTCTTGCGTTTCCTTGTCCTCGATATCCTGAATACTCATTGCCAGCAGTTCTTCCCTGCTGTAACCACTTAAACGGCAAGATGCATCGTTAACGTCCAGCAAGCGTCCCTCTGTATCCGTAAACCAAAAACCATCCATCGCGGTGCTGAGTATAGTTTTGTATTCCAATTCTGTCCGCTTACGTTCAGTAATATCGTCGAACATAACAACGGCGCCTATTACTTTGTCTTCTTCTACAATCGGTGTGCTTGTATACCTGACGGGAAAGCTTGTGCCGTCCTTTCTCCAAAACACCTCGTTATCCACGCGCTGAACGCTTCCCGTTTCAAGCGATGCAAAGATTGGACACTCTTCAGGGGGATAAGGCATTCCGTCAGGTTTTGAGTGGTGCGCAATCGTGTGCATAAACTTACCGATAAGTTCATTAACTTCCCATCCCAACATTTTTGAAGCTGAGGGGTTGATAAACGTTGCGCATCCTTTTCGGTCGAGACCATAAATCCCCTCTCCTGCCGAATTCAAGATCAGTTCGTTTTGGTGTGAGAGCCGTTTAGAAATCTCATCCGACTGCTTGCGCTTGACGAATAAGCCTATCTGCCTGCCAATAGCCGCCATCATACTGAGCATGTCGTTGTCAGGCTGTCTTGTCTTGCAACTAAAAAAGTCCATGACCCCAAGGATTTCGCCTCTAACCATAATAGGAAAACAAATTGCCCCGTGCAGTCCTTCTTTAACAGCAACTGGCATCCTTGGGAAGTTAGCATCCTTTGTAACATCGGTAATCCAGAACGGCTTCCCGCTTGCCCAGACGCGGCCAGGCAATCCAACGCCGGGCGAAAAGGTGATTTCACGGCTCATTGCCTCAAATTCAGGCGCTTTAACTGACGGCAAATGCCAGCTTTCCACCAGACGCAGTACGTTGCTCTCAGAGTCCACGGCCCAGAGTTCACCAATGTCCCATTCAAGGCATTCGCAGATGGTCTGAAAGATTCTTGGCGATGCCTCTGCAATACTGGCCGCTTCTGCCAGTATTTGTGTCACGGTATGCTGGGCGCTCAAACGCCGTTCGGCCTGTTTACGCTCGCTTATGTCTTCCTTAATCCCTATAAAACTGGCAATATTTCCTTCCGTGTCTCTGACAGGTGAAATCACGGCATATTCCCAGTAAAATTCACCGCTCTTTTTCTTGTTATGAAACTCCCCGCGCCACACACCGCCTGACATAATGGTATCCCATAGCCGTTTGTATTCCTCCACCGGCGTTTCACCCGACTTTAAGATACGCGGATTTTTCCCGATCACCTCGTCTATGGCGTATTCTGTTACGGCAGTAAATTTTTTATTGACATATTCGATGCCGCCGTTTGTGTCAGTAATCATGATACTCGTTGGGCTTTGCTCTACCACTTGCGATAAGGTGATAACTTTTTCTTCGGCTCGTTTTTGTTCGGTAACATCAATCGCCACCCCTCCGAGATAACGACTACCAGAGCGGTCTTTGACGGGAAACTTAAAGACAAGCCAATCACGTAAAATTCCATCAGGTGTTGGAACTTTCTCATACGTCTGGATAGCTTTATTAGCAGAGAGGACTGCCTTGTCGTTTTCTCGCAATTGTTTTGCCACCTCGACTGGCCACAAGTCAAAATCTGTCTTTCCAATATAATTTTCCATTGTAGTTTTGAAAATGCGCATATAAGTTGCATTAATGTAAATAAAACGTCCCCTTTCATCCTTCATAAATGTTACTGCTGGGTTATTATCCATAAATGCCTTAAAGCGCTCTTCGCTCTCTCGTAATACGCCATGCGTTCTTTTAGAAAAAATGTACGCAAGAAAAATAGCAAGCAACACGGTTGGAATACTCAGTATAATTATACGATTCCTCATCGCCACCAAAGAAATGAATACCTCCTTTGTGCTCATCTCCACACAAAGAGTCCAGCCATTTGACGGAAAATACATAGAGGCCCCAATTACTTCCATATCGAGATAATTTTTATAAATACCACTGGTTTCCCTGCCGGCGGCAGCCTCAACCACGGGAAAGGTTTCAACCCTTTGTTTCATAACCTCATTACTGTATTTCGAAGGGGTAATCAGCAGCTTTTCCCGGTTTACGAGGTAGGTATCGAGTGTCTCTCCCCTGCCCAACAAACCAGAAATTGCTCCCAAATTTAATTGCTGTTGACCAGATAATATTTTGTTCAACACGTTGCTATTATAATCATTGACAATTACCGCATAAATGGTTTTAGTTCTTTTATCCATGAGTGGAGCGGCAACCGAAATCTGATAGGAATACTTTGTTGTTGCGCAACAAAAAGAGGGATATACATCGCTTACACAAACGCCTCTCGGTCCTTGCTTGAAATACTCGCTCATTGATATATCCCTATCTACATTGTGCCTATCAGTTGAGGTGATTATTTTGTCATTTAGATCAACGATACAAATACCACAAATATTTTTATCGAGTGGTTTCTTACTTAACCTTAAGTGCGCTGTAAGCGCTTTTCGCAATCTTGTGTAACGAACGTCGTTTGCGTCCAGTTTTCGCATTTCCTCCACGCATTTGCGTAGAAAGCCATCTGAGGAAAAGTCTATAGCTCTATTTTTGATTGCATCTAAAAAACTATAGATGAAACCCTCCTGTGCTTCCGCAACAAATGTCAAATTATTAAGCATCTCATTTTTCAATGCCTGTTTTGTATGCCTGTAATTCACAGAGTAGAACACAATAACCGGGATTATAGCAGTAAGCACAAAAGCTAATAAGAGCTTTGTAGTTAGCTTCATTTAGCAATCCTCCTCCTGAAACATGATACCTGATTGACCATGTTATTTCTCCTTAAACAACTTTGCTCAAAAAAATTTTAAAGAGTTGTATTGTTGGGTTGGGTTGGGTTGGGTTGGGTTGGGTTGGGTTGGGTTGGGTTGGGTTGGGTTGGGTTGGGTTGGGTTGGGAAATTGTTATCACAAGGACAACAAACCCGTCCTCGTAACGGCTTGAGCAGTAAACTTAATCGACTCTTTGTTTCCATTCGAAACCCTCCTTGTAGAATTAATGAAGCGAGTATAAATGAATCTGTGGTAAAAGGAAAGGGAATTCCAAGAGATACGGGAATTGTAACAATTTGGTTTTTTTGAAAAGCCCAAATATAGTCAACGACAAAGGAAATCCGTCATTCCGGCGAAAGCAGGAATTTGGTAGAGACAGGTTTAAAACCTATCTCTACAATAAAAATAGGCATCACTCTTCGCTCCCCGTTTTCACGAGGACAAGTTTTGCGGGGATTAATTAAGAATATATCCGTAATTAACTATTCCATGAAAGTCCCCCTTTGAAAAAGGGGGATGAAGGGGGATTTTGCATTGAAAACAGCTTTCAAATCCCCCCTCA
>JAGWZR010000203.1 GCA_018968795.1 Planctomycetota bacterium
GATCAAACACTCCTCAACACCAAACCTCTTAGCCGGATGGAAGCGGCCAGAATTGTGGCGCAGGCAGTAAATAAAATCAAGAAAGATCAGTATGATAATTACAACCACCGCGCTTATCTGGAAGAATTACTTTATCAACTTGTAAAAGAATTCGCCGCTGAATTAGCTGAGATAGGAATAAATACACCTCCGAATCGAAAGGCACAATCAAGATTCTATGGATTTAAGCCAATTGACCATATTCAGCTAGGAGGCGCTTATGCAAATAACCCACAGAAACTAGTTAACAACTCTGGGCAAAGCGTTAACAAAGGGTTAAACTCAGTCTTAACAATGGACGGAAGAGGTCATATAGGCGACATCCTCTCTCTCTACTATCAGCCAGAGGTTTCTCATGATAAAGGCAGCGACCGTGTTCAACTGCAGGTCGGCTATGGGAAACTCACCTTCTGGAATACCGAGATCGAGGTCGGCCGCGACAGCCTCTGGTGGGGGCCTGGATTCCGCGGCTCAATGCTCTTTTCCAACAACGCCCCTCCGCTTGATCAGATAAGGATAGGATCAGCCGAACCATTCCGCCTTCCATGGTTCCTGCATTATCTTGGCCCAATCAAGATAACTGGTTTAGTTGGACAACTCGAAAGAGACCGTGATTACCCGCATACACTGGTTGGCGCTTACCGCATTAGCATGGCTCCTTCTCGCTTCATAGAGGTAGGTCTTGGCCGTGCTTTCCAGTTCGGGGGTAAAGGACGTGGTTACAGCGCGAAAGATCTTCCTTATACCCTCTACCAAAGTTTTTTACAAGGAGGCGGAGCGGACAATTACAATACCTCAAGCTTAGCCAAAAATATTAACAATTTAGGTTCTCTCGACGTCACGGTAAGAATTCCTAATGTAGATCGGTACATCTTTATCGCTCGTGATATGTCTATTTATGGGGAAATGGGAGTTGACGACAGCGGACGTTTTTTTAGCCACGAAAATGAAAGCATTTTTTTTATGAGAAAGCCAGGAGGGCTAATAGGTACCTATCTAACTGGTTTTTTAGGAGATCCAAAACTCGATTTCCGGGCCGAATATGCCAGCACCAGTTCAATCCAGTTTGTCCATACTGCTGTTTATACTTCTGGATTTGAATATAACGGATCTAATCTTTCTCACTTTATTGGAACAGATGCAAGTGAATTTTACGCTCGTCTTAGTCGTTGGATTAATCAAGATATTCTCTTAGGCTTTCAGGTAAGCATAGCCAATATAGGCCCTGTGCAGAGTAACCTTCAGAATTCGCCCCATGAAATGCGTAATACTTTTGGACCAGATATCTCCTATCGATTTTCAGACCGTTCCTCGATTTTTACCGAGTATAATTTTTCCCGCGTTAGAAATCGCAACTTTACCACCGCACCGCCAGAAAACGACCATCTCCTTATGGTAGAATTTACTTACTCACTATAGCAGCCCAGCAATCAACAATCACCCTTAAACCCGAAACCCAAGATATAAAATGTTATATAATGGACTGGATTTTTCGGACCGGTAGTGAAGAGTCAAATTTGGTAAAATAGATCGCCGAAGGATGTCCGAGAAATGAGAAAGAGTTTTAGTGCAGAGTTAATGGCGAAAGTAGCATTGGATGCAAACAAAGAGGAAAAGACAATAGCGGAGTTGTCCTCGCAGTACAAGACACACAGGACACAAATAACAAATTGGCGGAAACGCGCGTTAGAAGGATTGGTGGGAATATTTCAGGAGAAGGTAATTGATGAGCTTTATCGGCAGATAGGGTAATTGAAGGTGGAGAACGAGTGGCTTAAAAAAATCTACACCGTTTGAGCATGGATGAGAAAAGGGGGTTGATAGATTTGATAATAAGGAGTTAAGTATTCGTAGGCAGTGTGAGCTTGTAGGGCTGCCGAGGTCGAACGTGTACTATGAGCCGGTGGAGGTATCAGAAGAGACAGTACGGCTCATGCATCGGGTAGATGAGATATTTACCGAATATTCATTTTACGGGAGTTGCAGGATACGAGAGGCGTGAGGGTTTTGAAATTGGGAGAGAAAGGGTGCAGGGATTCATGAGGCAAATGGGGTTACATGCAATATATCCGAAAGGGAACGTGAGGAAGAAACAACCAGGGCACAAGATATATCCCTATCTTCCGGCTGATATTGAAATCACCTATCCCAATCAAGTGTGGGCAAGCGTTAGTACGTACCTACGGCTTCAGGCACGGATTCGTGTACCTTGTGGCTATTATCGATTGGCATAGTCGTTATGTGTTATCGTGGCGTTTAAGCAACACTTTGGACGTTTCCTGAGGATGCCCTGGGAAAAGGCTGTCCGGAGATATTCAATAGTGATCGGGATTCTCAGTTTACCAGCAGTGATTTTACGGGAATGCTCTTCAGCAAAGAGATAGCAATCAGTATGGATGGTCAAGGGCGAGTGGTTGATAACATTTTTACAGAAAGGCTTTGGAGGAGCGTGAAGTATGAGGAAGTTTACATAAAAGACTATCAGGTTTGCCGAGATGCTCGTGAGGGGTTGGAGACGTATTTTTCATTTTATAACAATCGGAGGTGTCATCAAGCACTGGAATATAAAACACCGTATGAGGTTCATTATGGAGTTTCTTGTGGGAATAAATGAGGGAAGGGGATAACGATGGGCGAAGTGTGTTGTTGGGGTGTTTATGAATCAATGCATCTACATATTAACAAAAAGTGGTCTTGACAAACCCCTCCACTTTAGATGCTATTTGAGTTGCCACCCCTGTTATCAGTATGAGGCAATTGTTACCAATGCCGATGATAACGAAACCAGGAAAGCCATCTTCAATTCTTACAATTCAGACTGTCAGGTAGAGAATTTTATCAAAGAGCTAAACTATGAGTTCTCTATTGATAAAGTAAACTCACAGGAGTTTACTACCAACAGTGCCTTTATGAACATCAAATGCATTGCCTATAACGTTGTTCAGTGTTTCAGGCAATTTATCCTGAAGGACGTATGGAAAACGAGCAGTTTTAAAACCATAAAGAATTATCTGATCAAGATACCGTGCAATGTCTTCAGATATGGGAAAGGCATTCGTGTGAGTCTTCCCTCATCGTTTGCCTTTAAAGACGTATTTCAAGTATCCAAAGACAGTTTATTTCAATTTGGCCGAGGGTTTTTATAGCCAGTACATTTTTCATATACAGAAGAAAACTGCTTATCTCAGAGATAATATGTCCATTATTTAGAAAAATACCAAAAATCAGAGAAAAATTCATGTAACCATTGATTTTTAAATCGGTTTTCCTGAAAATGTGTATACATTTTATCGCCCTTACCTCGTCTTAATTTTCTATCTTTGGTTTCGGGTTAAATGGTGAGATTAAAAGGGCCAAGTTATTTTTTCCATAAAGTGTTTATCCTTAATCTCATTCTTTGATTCAAAGATAACCGATTAAAAAATTCTATTTAGTCCACGTATTAGCTTTAATTTAAATTTTAATATATTCTTTATATAAAAGGATGTCGTTAGATATAAAGTGAAATAAACTAAAAATATTGAAAACATATAATAATCAGGAATTTTTATAATCGTCCCAATAATAGCAAGAAAAGAAAAAAATATCGAAATACAGATAATAACCTTAACTGCCAACTTCTTATCCAACCCCAGTCTCACGATAACATGATGGAGGTGGTATTTATCTGCAACAAATGGATTTTTACCCTTCAGCACTCTTTTTATCATTACGGTAATAGTATCTACAACTGGCACTATTATTATTAGCAAAGGAGCCACAGGCGAAATATAGTTATTATCAGATTGAAGTACAGCGATTGATAAAAATGCTATTGCGAATCCAAGAAATAAACTCCCCGTGTCTCCCATAAATAATCTCGCAGGATACCAGTTATATTTGAGAAAACCACTCACTGCGCCGCTTACGGCAATACCCAAAAGCATTATTTCTGTTTGATTATTTATATATGCAAGAATGGATAGTGAAATAAGTCCAACGAGAGAAACCCCACCCGCAAGTCCATCAAGTCCATCAATCATATTAATAGCATTAATTACACCAACAGTGCAAAATATAGTTATAGGAAAGGCAAAAATACCTAGATTAATTGGGCTGCAAGCGAAAATATCACCAAATGATAAAAGGATGACTTTGCTAAAATAAATCATAAAGATAGTCGCAAATATCTGCCCCATAAATTTCCAGTAAGGGTTTAGATCTTTAAAGTCGTCAAGAAACCCAATAATTATTAGCGTAATCATCCCTGCAAAAAAACCTCGTAATCCCGATAGCGACATAACCAGTATACAACTAAATGAAACAGCCAAAATTATACCAATTCCCTCAACTAAGGGCTTTGATACAATATGCGTCTTACGTTTACAACTTGGATCGTCCACCAAATTAATCCGTAAAGCCATATCGGCCAACTTCGGTATGCTAAAGAAAGATATCGCTAAAGATATAAGAAATATAAGAAGTCCCTTAAATATAATCGTTGTTTCTTGCATAATGTGATATATTTTGCGTAAGTTGAGTAAGGAGTATTAAAAAGCGCATTTACCTTTATACTTAGAATTAATAAGTTACTATAC
>JAGWZR010000204.1 GCA_018968795.1 Planctomycetota bacterium
GAAACATATTATTACCCTTATTAGGACACAGAATAAAGAAAATGCAGGTATATTTATGGATCTCTACTGATGCAAACTACTTCATGCTCTCCTTAATAAGATAAATGGTTATTGAGTTCGCTCCGAAAGTTATTCTTAACTTACTGATTTTATAATACATATGGCACTAAGCATAAATACTGCTTTATTATTCATAACACCTTATTAAATAAAGGTTATTTATGATTTCTTCGGATTAAACTAAATAACCATTTTAAGATATAGTATTATTCGGTATATTACCTTACATCCGTTCCCCCCGTCGGATTGTCCAAAAATCATCGGATAGATTTCTGTTCGCAAGATAATCGTAGGGCATGGTAAAATAGCCTTTCATCCCCCATCCTTCTCCCCAGGAATTGCGTATGATAAATCGTTTCTTGGAATCATCGTAACCAACCGCCAGCACCGCATGCCCGCCTACCGCGCGCTCGCCCTGCTGCGGCATTTGTACAACCCCGCCTTGGGCGACTTGCTGAGACTCAAAGCTTTCGTACACCGTAAAGCCAAACACAAACGGGAATCCCTCGGCAAGACAAGCCCGCATTTCGTCAAGCGTCTGGATGCGATTGTACACGGTAATTTGATGATCCAGCGCTTCCTTGTAACAAAGCTGACTTGGCTTCGCACTAAACTTTAATATGTTATACGGCCATTTCTTCTCTGTGCAGACGCCTTGTCTTACAAGCGTCTTGATGCCGTCGCGGATCATGGCGCCGGAATCCGATTTTATGGTGTGTTCAATAACACGCTCGTTGTAATAAATAAACAGCCTGCTCAATTCCGCATAAGGAACTCCATCCTTTCGCTCCAAATATTCCAGCGCGCCAACAAGGGCATTACCGGTGCAACTGCCAATATCACCCTGGTCTTCAACCTTAGAACACAGAGGACGTAAATCCGCGGCAGGTGGAAGTTTTGCAGTCACCTTACGCACCGCGCCATACAAAACGTCGCGATGATCTGGCAAATCAGGCACCCAGCCATAAGCTGACTTTTTTATTTCACTTTTCTTTGTTGAGCTAACCTTCTTTTTTTCTGGCATGGCAAATCCCCTTTATAAATAATCTATTCTGATTTTATCAGATCTTTTCCAAGTTTCAATTTCTTTAGTCCATGAAATTTAATGACGCGACCATCATAATGCAAAATACCAAAAGTTTGTCAAGAAAATTCTCAAAATTGATTTTCAATTATAACGAATGCTTGCTTATGCTTTCATAATCTTCTCATTACACCATTTCCCTTGACTGTCTCCGTATTGCTGATACAATAGGAAACCTTTTAAGGTTTTGTTTTCATTGGATTCTTACTCGGAATTCTGTGCATTATATTGTTAAATTCTTGGAAAAAATATGGATAAATTTGAGCAGGAACGCCTTGATAAACTTCATAAATTGCGCGAAAAAGGGATAGAACCCTATGGCAAACGCTACGACAATACGCAGTCTATAAAATCAATTTTGGATAGCTTTGTAGCAGACCGGAATGATATAAAGGTCAAGGCTGCCGGCCGCGTTGCAACAATACGGCCGCATGGAAAGACCACCTTCATGGACATCAGAGACTGGACAGGAAAGATCCAGGTCTATGTAAAACTTGATAAGGTTGGCGCTGAGAAATTCGACATACTTAAATTGCTTGATCTTGGCGATATTATCGGCGTGGAAGGCGCACTCTTTAAAACCAGAACAGGCGAAATTACGATTTATGCTGACGAATTTACTATTCTCTCAAAATCGCTGCTAACGCCGCCCGAAAAATGGCATGGTCTAAAGGACGTGGAATTAAGGCATCGACAGCGTTATGCCGATTTATTTACCAATCCAGAAGTAATGGGAACCTTCCTGAAACGCATTCAGATACTGAAATACATACGAAAGTTCCTAGACGACCGCTGTTTTGTAGAAGTAGAAACGCCCATGATGCAGTCCATTCCCGGCGGCGCTGTGGCAAGGCCTTTTATCACGCACCATAATGCGCTCGACATTGACCTCTATTTGAGAATTGCTCCAGAGCTTTACTTGAAAAGATTGCTCGTAGGCGGGATGGAACGAGTCTACGAGATTAACCGCAATTTCAGGAACGAGGGTATTTCCACGCGACACAATCCCGAATTTACCATGATGGAACTCTATCAGGCATATAGCGACTATAACGGCATGATGGAGCTTACCGAAAGTCTTACAACATCACTCGTAAAAGAATTGTACGGCGGATATGAGATCCCCTTTGGAGACAGAAAGATCGACATGACACCGCCCTGGCGTCGCGCAACCTTCAGTGAACTACTGAAAGAGCACAGCGGTGTGAGCTTTGAAGACGAGGCTGGTCTGGCCAGAAAATCAAAGGAATTAGGACTCGAAACTCAAGGTGTTGACAGAGATAATATGGCAAACAACATCTTTGAACAGGTAGTGGAACAGGCGTTGAGCAATCCAACTTTTGTGATCGACTATCCCACATCTATCTGTCCGTTAACAAAGACGTGCGAATACGATCCCCGCTTTGCGCAACGATTTGAGCTGTACATAGCAACAATGGAGGTAGCAAATTCTTATTCCGAGTTAAATGACGCCCCGGAGCAGGACAAGCGATTCCGCGCACAACTAGGCACTGAGGCCGATATCGCCGGTAAGATAGATGAGGATTTCTTGACTGCTCTTAAATATGGCATGCCGCCGGCGGGCGGGCTTGGGATTGGCATTGACAGGCTTATCATGATTTTGACGAACAACGTCTCCATCAGGGAGGTTATCCTTTTCCCACTCCTTAAGCCCAAGTAATTTAGAACTTATCCGCAATTAATTTCTCCCCTTTAGTAAAGGGGGGTGAGGGGGGATTGAAAGCTGTTTTCAATGCAAAATCCCCCTTTTTCAAAGGGGGACTTTCATGGAATAGTTAATTACGGATATATTCTTATAGTAAAAGACAAAAACAAGTATACATAATCCCCCTCAATCGTGACTGATCCTTTGACATGCTCAGGGTGCAGTGCGCGCATGATGAACAATGCAGAGACAGGTTTTAAACCTGTCTCTACTTGCCGAACCATCACGACGAAGTCCCCCCTTTAGTAAAGGAAGAATAAGGGGGATTAATTTATGTCGTTGACTATAGCTGCCGCATTCTGGATCATCGGGAACTTAGGCTATGGCAAATTTATTCCATCTTCTTTTGACAAAACCTTCTTTTTGCAATTGAACAAGATTCTTCTTTAACATTTCTGGGCTTACCTGAAGTTTTTGCGCAATTTCACATTCCGAAACACGTGATTCTTGAGTAAGCGCTTTTAGAATCATTCCCCGAACCTGCCTATTTGAGCCTTGAAATGGAGATTGTCTTTGGTAATGAGCGCTCCTCCGATTTGGATTTTCACACTCCTGCTTAAGCATCGCTCCATAATCCATAAGGGCGTAATACCACTCTCGAGGATTGGAGGTATCAAGGGTCTTTTCTATGAGGGGAAGAATTTCTGTATCCCTGATATCGGTCTTATCATGAAAAAAACTATGAATAAACACCCGCCGTATATTCGTCTCAATAAACACCTCAGGTTCTTGAAATACAAAGGCAACAACTGCGGAAGCAGTCGATCTCCCTATACCGGGTAACGTCATTAGTGTCTCCGCAGAAGAGGGAAGCCTTCCATGAAACTTCTTCATTACTTTTTGAGCAATTTGTTTCAAGGCTATTGCACGCCGGTTATAGCCCAGCCCCTGCCATTCCTTGAGTATGGCGCGTAGCGGCGTCTGTGCAAGGGAGGAAAAATCCGGAAATACTTTAACAAACTGCTCATACTTTCCCATCACCCGCTGTACTTGGGTCTGTTGAAGCATAATCTCCGAAACAAGAATGTGATACGGATCGTGCGTCATCCGCCAGGGAAGGTTGCGGCCGTGCTCACGATAATAACGATAAATCATCTTTTGGAATTTTCTCACCACTGACGGCGTTAAATTTCTTTTCAGAATCGCTTGTTCAGACCTTGGATTTTTATTACTCTGTCTTTGTGAATATGTTGCGAATCTTCTTTTCATAATTACAGAGCATATCGCGGTTGTTTATTGTTTAGAATATAAGAGGATTACCAACAACGTCAAATATTACGAAGAAAGTCCTTGGAAAAGACGATATTAGTCCCGTCCAAGATGTTCTATGATAACGCTAACAACTCCGGCAAGGATCATATATGCCAGCACGCCAGCAATAAGCGACTTTACAAATCCCCATCGCGGCGAAAGGAAGATAAGGCACAAAACATAGATAATCCATGGAGGCGTCATTAAGAGTAGCCCTTTGGCGTAATTCACCGTAGCGCCTTGTCCTGCCTTGCTATAAATCAAAGTAAAGGTCAGGACGGTCATGATAGGAAAGTTAGCCGCAAAGGCAGCCAGCATACCCTTTCCCTGGGAGCCAATAAAGGTCACCACGCTTACGATGGTACCGCCAAGCATAAAGTGAAACCTCCCCAGCCTAAAGGCTGGGGCTTCTGCCTTCTGGCATAATCTGGCTATGGCTTATCTTGCTCTCGTATATACTTTCTAACAACTTCCTCATTTACC
>JAGWZR010000205.1 GCA_018968795.1 Planctomycetota bacterium
ACAAAGTGAACCACTCCCCAGCCTAAAGGCTGGGGCTTCAGGTAAAAACCCATGAATGGCCTCCGCTTCGCTCCGGGCAGCCATTCATCCCCAAGCTCAAAAGCTTGGGGTTTTCTGGCTGATTTTATAAATTCGTCATTCCGGCAAAAGCAGGAATTTGGTAGAGACCTGTCTCTACAACAAAAATAGACTGTCCCTCTCCGCTTTTGCGGGGACAAGTTTACCCCTGTGAAAACAGGGGATGGGAATGACATGTCGGTAACCTTATGGCTACTTATTTATGGCGTTCACTATAGGAATATTTTAGTCTTTCGAAATACAACATCTCTATATACTTCATTTATGGGCTGTCTAAAAAGTTCCAAAAATCAATATTTGTATATAACCTGTAGGGGGCAATTCATGAATTGCCCCCTACATATATTTATTGCATAGACAAAAACTTTTTGGACAGCCCCTCAGTACTGCGAAACATTATTGTTATTGGTATTTTTCAAAAACCTAACCTATTACGTTACGCAAAATATAGTTTTGTATAAAATTTTACACAATGAAAATATTAGTTTTAACCGACATGTTTCCCAGCAAGGAAGACCCAACGCTGGGTATCTTCGTCCAAGAGCTTTCAAACGCTATAGCCAATAAAAATCAAGTTATGGTCATTTACCCACAGATTTGGAATCCCTTGAGTATAAAGCCATACAAAACAGGCATGTCGTCAAGAAGCGTACAGGAAAATAAAAATGTCTTTGCGAGAAGCATTAACGCCGAAGCAATCCCAAAAGAAGAGATTCTTCGCTCCGCTCAGAATGACAGTGCGCAAAAGGTTCGGGATAATGATTTAAAAGTATCTTCTGAAGAAAGAAATGGCAATTATCATAGCCAAACTAATGGCATAGAGGTCTATAGACCAAAATTATTTATCCCTCCAAAAGGCGACAGGCTTCTCTTTCGGACGATTGCCTTCTTTCTGGTAGCCTTCCCTCTGATTAAAAATTTGGCAAAGAAGTTTCATTTTGATCTTATCCATGCGCACATGGCATGCCCTGCCGGTTTTGTTGCTGTTTTATCAGGTATGATTTTGAGGAAGCCGGTAATTGTCACGGCGCATGGTTCAGATATTCACTCTTTTCCACAGTACTTTTTTCTTAAACATCTCATCCGCTTTACACTGAAAAGGGCAACCAAAATTGTAGCTGTTAGTTGGTCTTTAAAAGATTTGATCATGAAAATAGCGGGTTCACAAAAAAATTTATTGGTAATTAGAAATGGAACTAAGCCTGAAAAATTTTTCCCCATGGACAAAATGAAAACAAGACAGATGCTTAACCTTCCCACCCATGAGAAAATTATACTTTGTATTAGTAGTCTAACGCCAATAAAAGGAATCGATATTTTACTTCGCGCATTTGCAGACATTAATGACGGCTGTAGTAACCTTATGATACTTGGAAAGGGAGAATTGGAACTTCAATTAAAGACGCTGGCAAAAGATCTGCATATTGAAAACAGGGTTTCCTTCATCGGTTCACGCAACCATGACGAAATACCTTTGTGGTTGAACGCCTGCGATGTCCTTTGCTTATCCAGTCATTGCGAGGGTTTTCCTACGGTTATCGTCGAGGCATTTGCATGCGGAAGGCCTGTGGTAGCAACAAAGGTTGGCGGCGTTCCAGAAGCTGTAGCAAATGAATCATTAGGCATATTGGTGGAACCTGGCAAGAAGGAAGAACTGGCATTAGCCCTCAATAAAGCGCTTAAAAAGGAGTGGGATCATCAAGCCATAGCGGAATATGGGAAACGGTTTTCATGGAACACAATCGCCAATGAATACCTTGAATTATATAAAAATGTAGTTTCAAAAAGTGGAATGATAAATTAGAATAGTTTTTTTATTATAGTAAAGGCAATAACAATTTAAAACAACCAGACTGTCATTCCCGCGCAAGTGGGAATCCAGAAAAAAAGTTACATTGACTACCTTCGGCAACGACTTTTAAGCTCCTCTCTAGAAAGAGGGCCTGGGGAGTGTTGCGGCAAACTTACATACCCCTTTATCCCCTCTTTTTAGAGTGGAATCACAAAAGATTGAAATTCCTCGACTCCGTTCGGAATGACGTTATCCTGAGCGAAGCCGAAGGAAGTGAAGTCGAAGTGTGACTGAAGATCCTTAACATAAATGCATAGATGTCTGCTTTCGCAGGAATGATCCTAAAGATAACAATACGATCATCAATCTACGCAAAGTTTCGGAGAAGAGTCAATCTGCTCAGTCCGTTTACTTTACGTGTAACACATTAAATTTTACCAGCGCTTCAAAAAAGAGGAGAGACGCATGAAAAAAATTATACTTGTTTTAGGGATGTTTGTTTTTTGTGCTCTGTTGTCCTGCGGATGCAATCCTAAACGGACGGTATTGTCTGATAAAGGCGGTATCTGGGCTGTATATGACAGGGAGTGCCGGAAATGCCACAAGGTCAGCGGAAAGGGTTGTTTGATAGGTCGCTTCATCTTCAAAATCCCTAATTTTACAAACAAAAAATGGCAAGATAATGCCTCAGACTCACGATTAATCATAGCCGTAGCCAACGGCAAAAGGAAGATGCCGGCATACAAAGGTAAATTGACAGATGAAGAGATTGTTGACCTGGTTAAGGTGTGTGTAAGAAGTTTTTATCCACCAGCAGAAAAATAACAAAAGAAAGCGTAAAATTTGAAAACTTTTGAACCTGAGGTGTTTTAAAATACGACCAAGCACGTATCAACAACAGATAAACGGCCATACTCCATGTAAGGAATTACTATTGATTTTGCTGTACTTTCAGGTAGAATTTAGCCTTGTATAAAGATTTTTAATTTCCAATTTTATTGGCCGTAGTTAAGCTAGATTCTTCGCTTTACCTGGGATAATTTTCTTTGTCATTGCGAGCGACAGTGATATGAAAATTCTTAAATATTGAGCTATTGGGAGAAACCATGTTACGGGAGATGTGCAAATCCAAGATCCATGCCGCAACTGTTACTGAAACCAACCTCAACTACAACGGCAGTATCACAATAGATAAAGCTCTCCTCGATGCGGTGGACATTTTACACTACGAACGCGTACAGGTGCTCAATATTAACAACGGGACGCGCGTAGAAACTTATGTCATCGAAGGGAAGCGTAATTCGGGCGTCATCTGCTTAAATGGCGCGGCGGCGCGATGGGCACAACCGGGCGACAGGGTCATTATCATTTCTTATTGCCTCATTGAAGACAAAGATGCGAGGAACTGGAAACCAAAGATCATCATGGTAGACGGGAACAACAAACTCATCGAAACCCCTCAGGCATGAGAAGAATCTTATTCGAAATTCCCTTACCATTTCTTCAGAAACACCTGCCTGTTTATTCTTATGGATTCATGATGATGGTTGCCTTTTTGGTGGCCATTGCCATCGCACGCTGGAGGGCGAAGAAGGAAAACATCGACCCCAATAAAATTACCGACATCGGAATTTATTTAGTCTGCGCGGGAATTTTTGGGGCAAGGCTTTTTTTCATCATCCAATTCTTTGAAGATTATAAAAACAACCTCTTAAGCATCTTTAAGGTTTACGAAGGCGGTTTGGTTTATTACGGAGGACTATTTGCCGGCATCGTCACGCTGTTTGTGTTTGTCAGGAAGCATCGCCTGTCTTTCCTCAAGACCATTGACATCCTTATGCCTTCTGCTGCGCTGGGGCTTGCCTTTGGGCGTATCGGATGTTTCCTGAATGGGTGTTGCTTCGGAAAAGTCGCATCGCATATTCCCTGGGCAATTCAATTCCCAAGAACGCTTGATAAGGCAGGCATGATTGATGGGAGCCCTGCCTTCCTTCATCAGTACGAATTAGGATTAGTTCAACTTTCTGATACGTATTCTCTCCCGATACATCCAACCCAATTGTATTCATTTCTAGCCGATGTAGCGCTTTTCTTCATCCTCAGTATTTTCTTCAAATACCGGAAAAGGGATGGGGAGGTACTGCTTCTCTTCGGCATAATTTATCCCATCATAAGATTTTGCATGGAATCCCTCCGGGGTGACAACCCCCTGCTCTTTGATCACTTCACCATAGCACAAATCATAAGCATCTTTATGTTCGTTATATCAACAACCCTTTTTACAATCTTCAGGCTGCAACGGCCAAAAGCGCTTCCCAATGCAGCTATGAAAGTTAAAAAATAGGGAAGCATGCTAACATTTGAAAATTCTTTTCAAATGCTCCTTTACAAATCAAGGTTTATAACTGGCTCATTAGGGAGATATTGATTTACTTCGAGAATACGCCACCCATAGATAAGCGCCAGCAAGTGTCAGATAAGCAAAAAGAAAAAAGTCAGTCCATATTTGGCAATGATATACGGCCATCAGATCAGTTCGCCGCTGCCTTGGGCAAGCGCCCCATCCAGACAATCCCAGGACCAAGAGTCATCCACCAACCGGGAGAGCGTGATACCACTTTACAACCGAGGGACAAGAATTTGTTTTTTGCCAGCACGTTTTATTTCTATCTCAAATCAATTCGTAATTCAACCAATCGTTTGTTTACAATCGCTTGTGGGACATTACAATTT
>JAGWZR010000206.1 GCA_018968795.1 Planctomycetota bacterium
ATATAATACCTTGCCTCAGGAAAGTAACGTGTTTTTATCTCTTTTAGCTTGTTGAGGAATTCAGTAGTCTTGTGTTCCAGAATCACCCAATTTGGTAATTCCCACGGTTCGGTGGGGCACAGGTTCACAATGACATGCTGAATCTTTTGATCAGGGATGCGGAATTCAAATGTCTCCTCTATGCCATCCGAAGAAATTCTTTCGACAATATTACAAAACCTTAGTGGATAGACGTTGAGAAGATCAAAACCGCCGTTAAACCCTATATTTTCTTTTTCTTTTAACACGTTTTAGATTGTAAATATAGCGAAAAATAGATATTAAAAAGGAGATGTCTTGTCAAAACATCAATAAGGTTTTACAATGTCAAGCAATATATCACTTATCGCTTTTGTTCAATTCAAGGATAAGAGGGATTTCTCCGCAGTCTGGAAATTTGTGGCATTTCACGCATTCAGACCATATCTTATGGGGAAGGGTTTCCTTCTCTACCCTGCGGAATCCGCATTTCTCGAAGAACTCTGGTACATACGTGAGGACAAACATTTTCGCGATGCGCAGTTTGCGCGCCTCCCGTATACAAACACGCACAAGTTTTTGCCCGATACCATTTCGTTGACAGGTTTCCACCACGGCAACTGACTTTATCTCTGCAAGGTCTTTCCAGAAAATATGCAGGGCTGCACAGCCAACCAGCATATCATCCTGAATAAACACAAAAAAATCTCTGATGTTTTCGTACAGTTCACTCAACGATCGTGGCAGCATTATATTTTTTGCAGCAAAGTCGTTGATGAGTTTGTATATCTTTTCTACGTCATCTATCGTTGCTTTTCGTAACATATATTTTAATTAGGTTGGGACGCAGATTTTCGCTGATACACACAGATGATAATTTTGTTTTTTTCTTTTTTAAATCCTGATAATCTGCGTTTATCCGTGTCCAAAATATTATTAACCAAGCACATTATATTTTCTTACCCTGAAATCTACACCTAATTCCTGAGCTATCTGTTTACACTTTTCTACATCGACGCCGGGTATTTCTACAATAGAAACCTGTACGTTAGGTATTACTTGTTTTGCATCCTTAATAAACTGAATAAGGGCGGGGTATGCCTTTTCTCCGAAAACAGGTTTACACATCTCTTCATATTTTTTTGCAGTGTCAGCGTTCAAACTGATGCAAATAGTATCAATCAACCCTCTTAATGCATGGATAATAGGTTTTCCATTGATCAGGTCTCCGTGTCCATTGGTATCCAATCGGATACGCTTTCCTTTTGATTTCAAGAACTTTGCAACGGCTACCAGCACATCCAGTCGTTCTGTGGGTTCACCATACCCGCAAAAGACAACCTCGTCATAGCTACTTGGGTCTCCAATAGCTTCTAATACTTCCTCTGCAGTCGGTTCCTTATTTAATTTCAAAAGATGTCCCTTGACAAATGGGTAGGTTTCTCTCATACAAAAGTCACATATATTTGAACATCGGTTTGTAAGATTTATGTATAGTGAATTTCGAATGGCATAGGCGATCTTTCCTTCCTGTTCAGTCTCACCAATGCCAAATACTTTATAAGCGTTAAAGGTAGTAATTCGTTCAATATCCTTTAGAGAAAGCCCATAGATGTCAGCTAATACGGGGATAATGAAGGATAGATAAGAAGGCTCATTACGTTCTCCCCGTTTGGGTTGCGGCGATAAAAAAGGAGAATCTGTTTCCAGGAGGAGTCTTTCAACAGGAATCGACTTAGCGACTTCTCTCAAGGTATTTGCATTTGAAAATGTGATTGGCCCTGCAAACGATACGTATAAGCCCATATTGATACATTTTTTTGCTATCTCCCTTGTTCCACTGAAGCAATGTACGACTCCCTTGAGTGCGCCATTTTTGTGCTCATCCAGTATTTTTAGACAATCGCTGTTGGCATCACGGCAGTGGATAATTACCGGCAGGTTGTTTGTTTTGGCCAATGCCAGATGCTTATGAAAGACACGCTGCTGGTCTTCATGGGGGCTGCGATTCCGATAATAATCAAGCCCTGTCTCGCCGATTGCCACGACCTTCGATTCTTTCGCCAAAGATTCCAAAGCCTGCCAATCTTGTTCAGAAACATTTGCTGCATCATGAGGATGAACCCCGATACTAGCATAGACATTATTGAATCGATTAGCTAAGACAACGCTTTTCTTGCTTGACGCAAGATTTGTACCCACATTAATGATACATCCCACATTGGCTTGCTTAGCACGGGACAAAACTGACTCTAAGTCTGATTTATAGTCGGGGAAATCGAGATGCGCATGTGTATCGATAATCATATCTCAAGTACTATGTCGTAAAAGTGACTGAATTGTCTTTGGTAAAGGCATTGTTAAAAAGGGTTATTGTTGGGTGTTTTTCATTTGGTGAGTAAAATATGGAAACCACGTCGAAGCGTAGATCTACGCCTTCTATCTTTTTTTCCGCTACGTAATGCGAGGCAATCTTTATGATTTGCCTCTTTTTAGCTTCTGTAACAGATATCTCTGGTTGTCCGTACTTGTCGGAACGGCGCGTCTTAACCTCGACAAATACAATGGTACCGTGATCGTAACAAACAATATCTATTTCCCCTGTTCTCCATCTATAATTTCGTTGGAGTATTTTATAACCTTTCTTTTTTAGAAAGTTTACAGCGAGCAGTTCTCCCTTCGTGCCTAAAGCTTTCTTATACGGGAGTTCCTTAATCCTGTTTTTTAACAGATTTATTATTGAAGTAACGTATTTAACGTGAAACAATTGCAAGATGCTTTATCCGAAAAAAGCTCGAATCCAAATCTACAATGGAGGCGGAAGGTAATGTTGTTTATGGCTATGAGCCACAAATTATAATCATTCGTCTAAGCCTTAGAATTTATATTGCTTATCCTCGGATGCAGTAGTTCAGGTCTTTTCCTTCTCCGATTTCTTCTTTGCTGTAACAGGTTCACTCGTTGCTTTTGGGTTTTCTTTTTCAAATTTTTCTTGCAGTCTTGTTCCTTTGCCTGTCCTTCCACGCATGTAGTATAATTTTGCGCGCCTTACCTTGCCTGATTTTAGAACCTTAATATCAGCAATCTTTGGCGAATGAATTGGAAACACGCGCTCCACGCCTTCACCCTGAACAATACGTCTCACGGTAAATGTTTCTTTAAAACCACCACCATTCCTTGCAATTACAACACCACTAAAAACCTGAATGCGTTCTTTATCACCCTCAACAATCTTTACCGATACATCCACCTGATCACCAATTGAAAACTGAGGTGTTGTTTTTTTCATCTGTTCTTTTTCAATTGTATCAATAATATTCATGATCTTTGCCTCCTCATTATTTGGCTTGTAAAAATTATACTCTATTTAAAATATCAGGTCTCTTCCTTAAAGTTCTTTCCAGCGCACAGGCATTGTGCCATTCTTTTATTTTTTGATGATTACCAGATATGAGCACCTCTGGTACTTTCATTCCTTTATATTCCGCCGGACGGGTATATTGTGGGTATTCCAAAAGACCGTTATTAAAAGATTCGTTGGTTATGGAATCCGGATCGCCTAAAACTCCAGGTATTAAACGGACCACAGCGTCAATAACTATCATTGCAGGTATCTCACCGCCGGAAAGGACATAGTCGCCTATAGAGAGTTCAAACACATCCATGCCTGTTCGAATTCTTTCGTCAAAACCCTCGTAATGACCACTTATCAACATCAAATACGGCTCTTTTGACAATTCTCTAGCTAGGGATTGAGAAAATCGATGACCTTGCGGGGTTAACAATATTTTTTTGGGACGAACGTTTGTTTGTTGTTCAACGGCCGCTACGGTATTAAAGACAGGCTCTGGTTTCATTACCATACCGGGTCCTCCACCGTAAGGACGATCATCCACACAGCGTTTGTTTTCGGCATATTCCCGAATATTAAAAAGGTTATACTGAACAAGTGCCTTCTCGCTGGCAATCTTCAGAATGCTGTGTCCCAACACATTGACAAACATTTCGGGGAATAATGTTAAAATATCAATACGCATATTGTTTTATTTTTTAAATGCAATACCAAATTTCTTAAGCACAGCAGCAACAGATTCTGTTGGCTTTGCGCCTACGCTTAACCAATATTCAACACGGTCTTTTTTTAATGTTACCTGCTTTTCATTAACAGACTCCAGCGGGTCGTACGTTCCTAGATTTTCAATGACCTTTCCGTCACGTTCTTCGTGGGCATCAAATGCGCCAATCCTATAATATGGTCTATTTTTACGACCCATCCTCATCATTCTAATCCTTACAGCCATTTTTTTCTCCTTATTGATTTAAATTTATTACTATTTAGAGTTATTATCTTATCTCATGCCTTTACCAAATGGTAGACCGTGAGATAACAATCCCATTCTTTTTAAACCTTTTTCATTTCCCTTGAAGTGTTTCATCAGTCTCTTCATTGACTTAAATTGCTTTAGCAATTGATTTACATCTTGAATAGATGTTCCGCTCCCATTGGCTACTCGTAGTCTTCGACTTCCATTAACGGCGTCTGGATTTGACCGCTCCGCGAGTGTCATGGATTT
>JAGWZR010000207.1 GCA_018968795.1 Planctomycetota bacterium
TAAGTCGAGTAGGATGGGTTAAACGAAGTGAACCCATCGGCACAATGGTTTTGTTGGGTGCGCTTCACTCAACCCAACCTACAAACTTTTTACTGTTTCGCAAGGTTATTAAGAATGTCTATGCCACGTTTGATAGTTTCTTCACTTGCGGCATAAGAAATTCGAAAGTGGGTATGACGCTCGGAAAAAACACCGCCGGGAATAATTAACAAATTTCTTTTAATGGCAGATTCTACAAATTCTTCATCAGTACCCCATGGCGCTTGAGGGAATAAGTAAAACGCCCCCCCGGGTTTTACAATGCGGTATCTGTCCTTCAATCCGTCATACATCAACTCCCTCTTCTTTTTGTAACTCGAGATGTAACTGCTTAAGTCTGTTCCCAAAGACTTTGATACGGCACGCTGCGCAAAGGAAGGGGCGCAAACAAAGGTGTACTGCTGTAATTTGATCATCTCGTTGATGATACTCGCAGTGCCTGCCGCATAGCCCATCCGCCATCCCGTCATAGCGAAGGATTTTGAAAAACCATCCAGAATTAAAGTCTTTTCATAATACCGACCAACACTGTCAAACTCATGGTCATAATCATAGTCGTGATATATCTCATCTGAAACAATAATGAGATTGTGCTTTTTTGCCAGGTCTGCAATCTCTTTAAGATCCTGGGTAGTGCATAACACACCCGTTGGGTTGGCAGGGCTATTGATAATAAGCAATTTGGTTTTTTTGGTAATCTTAGGTTGGATACGTGAAGCAGTTAATTTGAAATCGGGGTATGTATCAACGAATACAGGCTTACCACCACAGAAATTGGTCAAATGTTTATAACTAACAAAGGCAGGGTCAGGAATGATAACCTCATCTTCAGGATTGATTAACACCATGAAGGCTAATGTCAACGCGCCGGAAACCCCCGATGTAATTATGATGTCTTCAGCGTTTACGCCCCGTTCCTTCTGAAGTCGTTTGAGCAATCCATTCCGGAGTTCTGGTATGCCTTGCGTTACGGTATATTTATTTATACCATCATTGATAGCCTTAATGGCTTCTGTTTTAATCTCCCCAGGAACATCAAAATCCGGTTGACCTATGCTCAGGTTCACCGGATTTTGCATTTTTTGCGCCAGATCAAAGACCTTCCTGATCCCAGAGGAGTCAAGTTTAGACATCCTGGAGGCAATCATTATTTCTTTGTCTTTTCCTTCTCTGCGGCAGGTGCGGCGGCTTCTGCTTTACCCGCTGCTCCCGCAGTTGCAGGCGTTGCTTCTGCTGTCGCTTCTGCCTTTGCGGCCTTCTTCTCTTTTGCCTTTCGCTTTACCTTAAGCGCTTTTACCTTTGGAATGCCGAAGACAGACATTGTCGGATCCCATTTCCCTTCTCCCTTCAACATTTTGATACGCTCTATCCTCGAAAATACGTTTCTGGGTCTCACCAATTTACCCTTTGTCTTTAAACTTTTATCAATACCCATGTTTTCTCCTTAAACCAGATTCTTCGCTCCGCTCAGAACAACAAACACTGTCATTCTGAGGAGTAAAACGATGAAGGATCTCAACTTTGAAATTCCTAAATGTTAGATTTATCTCATACGTATGGGATAGCATCCCTCAAACTGTTTTTTATTCTCATATTTGAATTCAGCTAGCGTCTTTTGCGTATTCATCAAATCAGCGCCGTCTTTTTCTTCAAATTCTCCTACACAAACAAGCACTTCCTTACCTGTATTTACAGCAAAGGCATCACAACCCACCATATTTTGGACTGCCTTGGCTAGCTCTTTTGCCTTCTCAACGTTTTCTTTGGTATTTTTATATGAAACGAGGCGTAACGTCCATTTATCCCTAATAACTGGTTTCTGCGGTTCAACTTGCTTTTCCGTTTTTACAGGCGCCGTCTTACTGGTAACCTTTTTAGGAATCTCTTCAGCCTTTGGCTGGGTAAAGGCGGTCTTTTTTGCATCTTGCGGCTCTGTCGATTCCAACCATTCCTCCTCCTGATGCATTACCCCTTTATTGTAACCAACCTTGTGTCCAACAAAAAAACAGGCAATGGATAAAAAGGTTGCGGCAATAGCGCCAATAATAAGCGTTTCCTGTCGCAATACCACATCATCTTTGTGGAAAACCCGCTTATCTTTAGGCGGTTCGGAAACGGAATGGGAAACTGTGGGTGTTTCCGCCGGCCTCCCCCGCGAAGGAATATCTTCTGCCCGCGTTTTTTTGATCCATCCCAACGGGTCTGTTGTTGTGGATGGCACGGGAGCTGACTTATCCTCCGGAATATGCGGTTTGGACTGAGGACTCACCTCAGCCGATTCCGTATTCGTTTTAACCTCCTCCTTTTGACTGTCAGCCATTTTCTGTGGTGGTTTAAATATTTCAAAAAACTCCCTTGAATCGCTTCCCTTAGACATAATTTTTACTCCATGCTAAGTTTTTATTTAATTCGTAAATATAAGGGGAGTTATGCAAAAGAATCATACCTGAATAAATTTTATAATAAACGCACTACAAAGTCAAGTCATTTGTATCCCTTAAACAAGCGTTGACAGCCCTATAAATTGTGTTATTATTAGGCTGATTCTGAGCATTTATATTTTTTACCACAGCGTTATTTACAAAAATTCCACTCGGACTCTCTGTTTATGCCGCCAACAATTAAAGAAAAGATTGAACAGCTTCGTAACACAATACGATACCACGATCGAAAGTATTATGTGGAAAACAATCCTGAGATCACTGACTATGAATATGACCAGCTATTAAAAGAATTACAACAGCTTGAAAAGGCGCAACCAGAACTCATTACACCCGATTCTCCAACTCAACGAGTAGGAGAAAGACCCCTTACCCAATTCCCCAGCATAGAACACAAGATCCCCATGCTCAGCATTGATAACACTTATTCAAATGAAGAATTGAAAGAATTTGACCGCCGCATAAAGCGCATGGCAGGAATCGACACACATCAAGATATTGAGTATGTTGTTGAGTTGAAAATAGATGGCGTGGCTATTACCCTTTGGTATGAAAACGGTTTATTTGCGCGCGGCGCCACTCGCGGGGACGGGTTTCGGGGAGATGATGTTACTGCAAACCTCAGGACAATTCATCAAATTCCTTTGAAATTAGAACCTACAGTCAGAAAACAAAAAATCCCTCCCTTGTTGGAAATTCGAGGAGAAATTTACTTACCGAACAAAGAATTTCAAAGGTTGAATGAGGAACGAGAAGAAGCAGGCGAACCTCAATTTGCCAATCCCAGGAATGCTGCGGCAGGTTCCCTCAAGCTTCTTGATCCGCGCATCACTGCAAAAAGAAATTTACGCATTTTCACTTACGCCATCGGATACTATGAGGAGATAGAACTCAAGACCCACATGCAATGTCTGGAACTGCTTCGAGATTTTAGTTTTCCCGTAAATCCCCATACTCGTTTATGCAAAAACATTGATGCGGTCATTCGGTACTGTAGCGAATGGGACAAGCGTCGCAGTGAACTTGATTACATGGTAGATGGAATGGTAATAAAGGCTAACTCACTTGACCTCCACAATCAATTAGGTTCTACCAGTAAAGCGCCCCGATGGGTGATATCTTTTAAATTTCAACCAGAACAGGCTGTCACAAAGATTGAAGAGATTGTTATACAGGTGGGAAAAACTGGCGCCCTTACGCCCGTGGCAAACCTCACTCCCGTGTTGCTTGCCGGAACTACCGTTAGCCGCGCCACGCTTCACAATTTCGATGAGATTCGGAGAAAGGACATACGGGTGGGAGATCATGTCCTATTGCAAAAGGCAGGCGAGATTATTCCACAAGTCGTAAGCGTTTTAAAAGAAAAACGGAATGGGACGGAAAAACCATTCGCAGAACCCACGGAATGCCCTGAATGTAAAGAAAAGGTAAGCAGGAGCGATGAGGAGGTATACCTGCGATGCCATAACCCACTTTGCCAGGCGCAGACAAAAAGACACATCCAATACTTTGCAAGCAGAGACGCTATGGACATCGAAGGGCTCGGTCCCGCGCTTATTGAACAATTGGTTGACAAAGGTTTTTTAAAAGATTATGCTGATGTTTATTACCTCAAGTACGACGACCTTGTAACCCTGGAACGCATGGGAGAAAAGTCTTCGTCAAACTTGATCAGCGCAATCGAAGAAAGCAAGCATAGGGATTTAGATCGATTAATTTGCGCCCTGGGAATAAATAACGTTGGTTCCCATACGGCAGAAGTCTTATCGGAATATTTTAACACCCTGGACAAACTAGCAAATGCAATCCAGGAAGAATTAGAAGGCATTTATGAAATCGGCCCTGTCATTGCCAAAAGCATTGTCGGGTTTTTTCAAAACAAACGCACTCGAGAAATTATAGAAAAACTGAAAGCGCGCGGTGTTAATACCCAAAAATTAGTTTCTCCAAAAACAGTTAAAAATATAAAGGTCTCTGGAAAATCTTTTGTCATTACCGGTACGTTGCAAAAATATTCTCGCAATGAGGCAGAGATCCTGATAAAAAGCTTAGGCGGACGGGTTGTTTCAAGCGTAAGTAAAAAGACTGATTACCTCGTTGC
>JAGWZR010000208.1 GCA_018968795.1 Planctomycetota bacterium
AAGTGGTAGATTATGCTATATGGCAAAGCATTCCTGAAACCTGATACCTTATAAAGCAGATAATTCCTACGCATAAGTTACTTCCCTAAGAATATCCTCCTTAAGCTGAGGTCTTAACGCCTTGACTGTCACCAAGTCAACTTTTCTGCCAAATAGGTCTTCGAGGAAGAACTTCAACTCCATAAAATTATCAAAGGTCTTGGCGCCTTCCTTAAAATCCACAAGCACATCAATATCGCTGTTTTCTTTTCCTTCGCCTCGTGCAAAAGAGCCGAATACGCCCAGTTTCTTTACGCCGTACTTCCGCTTTATCGCAGCTTCATGCTTTTTTAAGATTGCAATTGCATTCATTTTTAACCTCCGTTCACACCTCAAGTTATTTAACTCTCATTTTATCTATCATCAAATTGGAAAGCAACGATTTAAACAGACTTTCCAATGCCCTTTTCCTGTTTTTGTTTAGCCACTGGTTATGTGTGTTTAACGGTTTCTGATAATCTCAATAGCCGCCGCGCCCATTTCCATGTTGCCAGAGATATAGGAAACCGTGCCTGTATGGTCAGGGCAGTAGCAGTAACCACCTGGTATGGGCCATTCCATACAGGGACATCGAGGATCAATCCGTGGGTCGAAATTGATATAACACCAAGTCGGTTTTGTGGTAGCCCCTAAACCCACGCCATGTACTATCTGTTGAAAACTATTTTCTACGCTAATGTGTTTCTTCTTTAGATTCATTGATTCTGCGGCTAGATAGCTAGTCACAGCAACTATCAGGCACAGGAGAGTACTCAAGAACAGAATAGACTTTTTGCTCATTTCTCACCGTGAATTTTATCCAGGATGTCTCGTAGGCACTGAATAGACTTTTCTGCAGCCTCCAGTCGCTCCTGCAGGTCGAGGAGCGCTTCTTCAGTAACAAATGAGCTGCTGCCATAGCCCATGGTGCTTACGGCATTGAGGATATCGAGGGTACTCACAACACCCACAACCTGCTCCTTATCCTGAATAATAATCCTGTGAATTTTTTTGTCGTACATGATTTTTGCAAGACGGTCTATGGTATCGGTTGCTTGTGCAGTGATGACGTGGGATGTCATAATGTCTTTCACTACAGCTTTTCCAAAGGTTTTTGCTTTTAGTATTTTATCAAAGGACTTTTTTAGCTTTCCATTAGTATCATGATAAAATGATTTTTTACTGATGGCTCCTCTTTTTTTGCTTGTTTTTTCATCGTATTCAACCACATCGGTTTTTGAAACAACGCCTACAAGTTTTCCCTCTTTATCTACGACAGGCGCGCCATGAATATGGTTTTTGAGAAGGATTTTTATAAGAGCATGGATAGATGTTTCTGGATGAACACAAACCACCTTTTCTGTCATTAGATCTTTTGCGATAAATTTATAAGTAGGCACAGTCGTTCTCCTTCATGTTTAAGGAATTTCAATCTTTTGTGATTCCCCTCTAAAAAGAGGGGATAAAGGGGTGTGTAAGTTTGCCGCAACACGCCCCCAGCCCCTCTTTCTAGAGGGGAGCTTAAAAGTCGCTGCCAAAGGCAGCCTAATTTATTTAGTATTCATTATCCTCTTTTTTGCACAATCTTTGCAATAGGATATAGGTGTTTTTAAAGGATTTTTTGTCATCGGGATGCTGGGAAAGATAATCGTTCAGGTATCGAAATGCCTCGTTGTAGTTCTTCTTTGCGATGTAATTGTCCAATAATAAAATGACAGGGCGATTATCGTGTGGATTACACACTAATGCTCGTTGGCAATTTTCCATTGATTCTTCATACTTCGTATCATTGTTTGCGTTGCGTGCCTTATAGAGAAATATTTCTGCAATAAGTTCGGTATCCTTCATGACCTTTTTTTGAGGACTGTACAAATCTGTCTTCTTTACAATACCGTCACTATGGGTATGTTCAAAGTAGTGTGTTTGGCCGTTGTATGTCAGCATATTGTAGATATGGCCTGGGATAAAGATATTTTTTATGTCGATATCAAAGTGCCGGCATATAATGGTAAACCGTATTGCATAAGAGAGACAGTTCCCAACCTTGAGGTTAAGCGTGTCCTTGATATCGTAACAGTCGTTGTAAACACCTTCGTTGGCGTTTTTTTGCAGCCAGTCAAATATTGTCGTTGCTTTAGCGATTGGCTCACCCGTTTTATTCACGTCAGTTTCATTATTTATTCGGGAAATGAGAAGATCGATTTTTGTCAGATAGGCATGTAACTTTTTGTCGGTCTTTACTCCAGATGCGATAAGACATGCCTGTTCAAACGGCATGTTTAGTTGTCCATCCTCCATATCTTTTATTAAAGATGTTTCCAGATAATGAGGATTTGGGTTGGTGGTAAACTCAGTGTTTCGTATGGATTGGCAGCCTACCAAGGCTATCAAAGACAGGATGAAAAATTCTTTGTCTGACAGAAAATATTTCATTTGTTAACCTAGCTTGGCTTTAATTTCCGCAAGCAATCTTTCCTGGGTAAACGGTTTTTCCATGAAGATTAAATTAGGATCTATTTCAAATATCGTTTTATACGAACGCGGTGAAAAGCTGCTTGCAATAATGATAGGGATGTTAGCATACATCGGATTTGATTTCAATTGTTTAAGAAAGGCATCGCCTGTCATTTGATCGAGCAATAAATCAAGAATGATGAGGTCGGGTTTTTCTTCCTGTATCTTTTCGAATGCCTCTTTTCCATCAATTGCGCGAAGGATGGTGTAATCAGTACCTTCGAGCATTGTTGTGTAAAAAAAGAAGAAATCTTCTTCGTCTTCTATTATGAGTATTTTTTTACTCAATTTGTAACTCCTCTACAGAATTTCAACGCCAAGATTCTTCAGATGCGTCTCTTCTTCAGTATGACAGAATAAATAATAACACATGGCGTTCTGCGTGGAATAAAGAATCCCATTTAACTTGGAATTTTATGAGTTGGATTGTTGTATTATCGGTAATGTAAATTTGAAGGTTGCGCCTTTCCCGATGCCATCACTTTCTACCCACAGATTGCCCTTGTGGGTCTCAATGATATTTTTGCATATTGCAAGGCCTACCCCAGCGCCATCAACCCTGGGACTTTCCTGGAAGAATCTTTCAAATAATTTTCCGAATTGTTCTTTGGGTAACTTGATTCCAATTCCGGTGTCCTTTACAGCGCATTCCAGGTAATTTCCCTTTTGTTCTGCATAAATATGAATTTCCCCTTTTTCTGTGTATTTTATTGCATTATCGATTAAATTCGTAAGTACACGCTGAATTTCGTCTTTATCTCCGATTACAGTTGGTAGTTCGTGAAGGATGTGGCTTGTAATTGTTAATCCCTTTTTGCCTGCAATGAGTCTCATAGGCGCGACTGTTTGTATGATGATCTCATCCATGCGGAGAGGTTCGTTTTTAAATACTAAACGGCCCGATTCCAAAACGGACAGGTCTAGTATACTTCCTATAGTTTTTCTTAATCTTTGTAAACTGTCGTTAATTATTTTGTTGAATTTTTCTTCTTTTGAACGGTCTATGCGCTCTTTTTTTACTTCAGCAGACCAGAGATCGATTGCCATTTGTACTTGTGCAACAGGCGATTTTAGTTCATGAGAGACATCTCTAATCATTTTGTCTTTCATCTGATCCAGCGTCAACAACTCTTTATACGCCTTCTCTAGATTGCTACTCTGTCTTTCTAATTCTTGGTTTATACGTACCAGGTCTTTCGTCCTTTCCTCTACTGTTTTCTCTAAGTTGGATGTGTATTCTTTCAGTATTTGTGTTTTTTCTTCCAGGAAACTGGCCATCTTGTTGAAGGAATTAGACAGTTCTCCAATTTCGTCGCTGGAGGTGATTTTTAGACGTTTACTGTAGTCGCCTTCGGAAATGCTCTTTGTTACCTCTGTAAGGTATAAAATAGGATCGGATATTTTTTTGCCAAAGAAAAATGCAAAGGAGATGACTACAACGGTTACGGTAAATATGATCGGTGCGACGATTGTGTGGAGCCTTTTAACCGGGCCGTAGCCCTCATTCACGTCAATTTCTGCAATAATGCCCCATTCGAGTTCTGGGATCCATTGCCAAAAGCCAAGCACATGGATGCCACGGTAGTCCGTATACCCTTCCCCCGCATGTCCCTTTCTTTCTTGTATGCACTCTTCGACACTTCTCGTAAGTTTTCCTGTTTTAGGATTTATTACTTTGAGTTCAAGTGTTGTTCGTTGCTGGACGAGTCCCATATCTTTTAGTTGCTTGAGATACTTGGATTCAGAAATCATAACCCCATCTTTGTTGATCAGATATGTCTCTCCTGTTTCTCCGAGCCGGACGCTTCTCATTAGTTTACTGATTTCCATGACGTCAAGCCTCAGACATACGATGCCGATAACTTTGTGTTCATAAATAACCGGTGTGGTAATATAGAGCGTTGGCATGCCCAGTTCAAGCTTTCCATATTCATTTTCCAATGGAATTACGGATGGTGTAATTGCTGAGACAAATGTGATACCGCTGACTGCCTTTTGGAAAAACTCAAATCCTGCCA
>JAGWZR010000209.1 GCA_018968795.1 Planctomycetota bacterium
TAATCGAAGACGAACTTTCTGACACTTACAAGACAGATAATGCCCAGATATTAAATATTATCTCAAAAAGGAAGCAGGAAAGACCTGAATACTGGAATAAATTTGAAAAATCACCTATAGCCAAGAAATTTGAAGCCTTTATTTCGATGCTATTTACTGAGTTTGTAAATCCGATATCAAATGACCCAGAACATCAACCAGTTGTACTTTTAGGATCAATTCAAAATATTTTAATGGAAACTATTAATCATTTTGACTCAATTCCCGAAGAACACAAAAGACTAGCAGCGGATTATTTCATAAAAATAGGCGAAAATCTCATTGACGGACTTACTCACATAAGATCAAAAAACAAAGAAACACAAGAGTATATAATAAACCTGAAAAAAGAGCTGGTTGAAAAAGCAAGTTTCCATTTTACTGCCTTGGCTTTTGCAAAAGAATCTTATAATAAGATAAAAGCAGAACTTGAAAAAGTACGTGATGAATTAATAGAGGAATTGAAACAAAAACAGGATAGCGAAAAGAGGCAGTTATAAAAAAATTGGGAAGGATGGCTCTTGGCAGGGACACATCCTTCCCAAAAATGAGAAACACACCTTTGCGGGGTGCGTATGCGTAATATTAATACAATTTGTGAAATTGTCAAAGAAAAAAAGCTATTTAGGGAGTCTTCTTCCCTGAATGGCTTTTTTTATTTTCAGATTTCCCGAAAAGGCTCGACTGTATCATGATCTTTTTGCATGATGCTGTCGGGCCTTTGTTTTTTATCCTTACAGGAGACTGCCTATGTCAAATACAGATTGTAGCAATTGTTACCATTGGGATAATTATTGTATCAGTAGAATAATCCCCCGAAACTCCTGTATATGGTTTGTTGACAACGAAGAAGTTTATAGGTATTTAATCGGCGGGCAAGCGGTGAGAAGTGAAGGCGTGCAACGACGAACAAGCGCCACCCGCCCCAGCAAGACGATCTTTGGTTGAATTGAATGGGAGTTTACCGGTTATGGATAATAATCGGTAAACTCGTTACTAAATTAACTACCGGTATGATAGTAGAAATAGTTGTATGGGAATCGATAAGCTATGTCTGACAACCTATGCGATAGTTAAGACAGAGTATTTAAGGGAATTCTGGAAGGTTTCTGAGGATGAGTATAGGTTGAGATTGTATAAGTATTTTTGTGAAATGGATTATGCCCAGGTAATGTGGAGACCCCATAAGTTTGGTGATGATGCGAATTCAAGGATACCTTATTCTAAAGTTGATGTGAATCCAAAGTATTTCGGCAGTTTTCAGTACCTTTATGATTATCTGGAAAATATATTTGGTGAAAGGGTGGATTTGGATTATCTGCACGTCAGTAGGATTGATTTGACCGCGGATATTGAAAACCTTCCTATTGATGTCGTATTGGCTCGTTTACACGTTTCTGGATTTAATCGTACAAGTTTTAGTATTTATAAAGGCAGCACCATTTACATAGGTTCTGATCCGAAGATAAGGATTTACGATAAGACCAAAGAGATTAAATACAGGCTTAGAAAGGGATGCAGTCTTACAGCATGGGAAAAGGGTGTTGTGGAATCAGAAAAACAGATAACAAGGATTGAGTTACAGCTTGGTCATTATGATGGGAATTTGAAGAATGTGGTAGATGATCCTGTCTCACTGGTTTCGCACTTTGACAGACTGAGGTTTTATAACTTTGAGGATGACGAGAAGATCGCTTCTGTAGGAGGATTACAAATGTTGATGTCAAAGATTAATAGAAAGTTCAGGGGTGAGCTTAATAAGTTCAGGGCTAGCGAATTGGAGACAATGGTTAAGCATAATTATATCGATTCTGTGAAAGAATGGTTTGAAAAGGAAAAGGACGCTGCATTGGAGGAAATTCCATTTTAGTTAGTGAGAAAGGAGGAAAAGGTAATGAATAATATTGAAAGAAGAAAGAAAAGGATTTTAAAACGTAAACAAAAAATAGAGAAAAAGAAGGGCGCGTTGAGGTTGATTGTTAAACGGCGAGAAGGTACTTTTGAAGAAAAATGGAATAGTTATTTTGGACATGACGGTATTAAACCACACGAAGGGGCAACGTGTGTGAATTGTATGGATTATGTAAAAGGTAATTGTAAAGGTGGTAACATACCTGAATATTGCATGAAAGAAAAAAAGCGGGTAGTTTGCAGCTTTATATTTGAAAGTAGAAGTGATTAAAGAAAATTCTATAATGGAAAAACGTTACGCAAATATTAAAGAAGTTTCTGCATATACCTCTTTGCCTGTCAAGACTCTTTATGAATGGGCAAGTATAGGGCGTATACCGTCCATTAAGCTAGGTCGGAGGGTACTCTTTGACCTAGAGGATATTGACAGGTTACTGGCATCCTTAAAACGTGATACAGGACAATGCGATAGGATGGCAAACAAAATCCTTGATGATGTCCATGGTAGTAATTATAATGCCTTCTGCGGTCATACAGACACAATCAGTCCCGGGAAAGGAGGAGAATATGTTTAAACGGGGTGGTGTCTGGTGGACTTGTATTAGGTATGAAGATAAGAAGGTACAAAAGAGTCTTGAAACAGATGATAGGAGACTTGCTCAGGCAATAGAGGCAAAGATTAGGGCTGAGATAGCAGAGGGTAAATTCTTTGATAAGCCAGTTGGTCAAAGCAAAACTTTTAACGACATGATGGAAAAGTTTATGAGAGAGCATGCGCCAAAGGTGTCAATTAATACCCAAAAAAGTTATTCAGTGTCTTTAAAGCATCTTTTACTTTTCTTTGGCAATTCAAGGTTAACGGGAATAACACCTAAAATGATTTCTGATTGCAAGGTTCTAAGGTATAGCGAAGGGGCAAAGCCCGCTAGTATTAATAGGGAACTGGCAATGCTTTCAAAGGCATTCAATCTGGCTGTCAAAGAGTGGGAATGGATTAAAGAAAATCCTGTTTTAAAAGTACCAAAAGAAAAGGAGAATAACGAAAGAGACCAATGGTTGACTGGGGATGAAGAAAAGAAATTGCTCGAAAATTCGCCTCAATGGTTAAGAGATTTAATTGTTTTTGCCTTGCATACTGGTTTGCGTCAAGACGAATTGCTTTCACTTCAATGGAGTAGAGTTGACTTATTCCGTAAAACCATCATTATTCAGGAGTCAAAGAGTGGTAAGCCCAGAACGATTCCGTTAAACCAAATTGCATTGAATATTTTAATCGAAAAGGCAAAAATAAGGAATATTAAAAGTGACCTTGTGTTTTTGAGTAATGCAATGACCAAGATTAACTGTCAAAATCTTATAAGGGCATTAAATATTGCTCTAAAGAAGGCAGGCATTCAGAATTTTCATTGGCACTCTTTGCGTCATACCTTTGCTACACGATTAGCACAAAGGGGAGTGGATCTGTATAAAATATCAAAACTTTTAGGACATTACTCTATTGAGATGACACAACGTTATGCTCATCATTGTCCAGAAAGTTTGAGAGACGGGATTCAAGTATTAGAATCTGACTACAATTTGACTACAGTTGGAGAAAATAGAAATGTGTCAAATGCTTGAAACCCTTGATTTAAATGGCTGGGGAACTAGGATTCGAACCTAGACTAAATGATCCAGAGTCATTTGTGCTACCGTTACACTATTCCCCAGTTGATGTTGCAGCAAGAGCAGACAAGGAAAGCATTGAGAAATTTTCGACAGACATAATATAATATTTTTTTAGGCTAGTCAAGCCTATTGGTACTTATTTAAGGACTTTAAGCGACCATCATTCCTGCGAAAGCAGGAATCACTGTTTATAAGCACTCTGGATTCTCACCTCTGATGGAAACGACAAAGGGAAGAATATTCAGTTTTTACCTCTGGTAAATCTCTTTAATTCCACGGTTTTTGGCCGACATGGGTGGTAACGATCCCAAGCGTCCTAGCGTATATCTTCACACCCACAAGGCCACAGGATTCCATCAGCGCTTGCAATCCATGCCGATCTGGAAAGTTCAATACAGATGACGGAAGATAAGAGTAAGCATTATATTTACTGCGCGAAATGAGTCTTCCAATAAAAGGAAGTATCTTTTTAAAATAAAAATAATAGATTGCCTTGAAAATAGGATTTGTGGGTTGGGAAAATTCCAATATCACAACACGTCCACCAGGAGCAGTAATCCTCGCCATTTCTACAATACCCGCCCTTAAATCTGAAACATTTCTGATTCCAAAAGCTACGGCAGAAATTTGGAAGTAATTGTTTTGAAAAGGCAAATGTAAAGTATCGGCCTCGATGAATTTAATTTTATCAAGAAGCTTCTTCTCTTTTAACTTGTGGTCTGCCAGTTTTACCATCTCGTGGCAAAAGTCGCTTCCGATAACCTTCCCAGTCTCAGTTAACAGCTTTGAGTAAGCAATCGCCAGATCACCCGTGCCGGTACAGACATCCAATATCTTTGCATCCGGAGTAACATTGCTTACCTCTACAGCATACCTGCGCCAGCTCTTATCAAA
>JAGWZR010000210.1 GCA_018968795.1 Planctomycetota bacterium
CATGGGTAACCAAATACCCTATCCTTAATCCGGGAAAGCTATAAAATTTTGTAAGCGATCTGACTACAATCAAATTACGCATCGCACCCGCATCATCTATAACACTGTATCTCCCAGGCTCATCGACAAAATCCATAAACGCCTCATCTACAACAAATGTTATATTTGGATGCTGTCTTGCCATATCCAGCACAATGGTCTTTTCAACCAATTGTCCTGTGGGGTTGTTGGGATTGCACAAAAAGACTATTTCTACTTTTCTATCCTGAAAATGGTTTTTGTGATAGGTAAAACAAAAACCGTCTTCCTCCCTCAACACATGATTAATTACCCCCGTGTGGCTGCATTTCAGCGCCTCAGCAAATTCACTAAAGGTAGGCTGGAAAATAATTCCTTTATTCGGTCTTAGCGCGCGTGGGATTAAATAAAATAACTCCGTAGAACCGTTTCCTACGATGATTTCATCGTCAGAATGACCTATCTTATGGGCGATACATTTTCTCAGGCTGGCACAATCAATATCAGGATAATGCAAGATATCATTGAAATTTTCCCATAAAACTTTCTGAATCTTTTCTGGGTATCCGATGGGATTAATACTCGCGCTAAAGTCGAGAACTCCGTTGTTCCCGCGATTGGTAACATTTTTTATACCTCCGCCGTGCCCTTTAAACATAATTTCTTTTGCAATCTTTCTCAGGCCGATACCTGATCTCTGATCATCAAGCGAATGCCATTTAACCTGTGCGCTAAAAATTTTCTTGCCTCTCCAACAGTAAGAGGCAAATTTCCCATGGGAAGATTATCTTCGTCCCTTAAAACTTGCATCAACTGCGCAATTTGTGGAAGTTCCAAACAGGCATGCTTTATTTCGTCTGTATTTGAAAACACATCCACGGGAGCGCCAACCGTGAGGATACTGCCCTGATACATAATCGCCAAACGATCCATATAAATAGGCGCTAAATCCACAGCATTCGTTGCCATAACAATGGTAATACCATACTTATCATTCAGCTCTTTTAGTAATGTCATAATAGAAGTCACACCGGCAGGGTCTAGACCGCAGGTAGGCTCATCCAAAACAAGCACCTCCGGTTTCATTGCAAGAACTCCAGCGATACAAACACGCTTCTTTTGCCCAAAACTCAGGGCGTCTACGGCCTTGTTTGTATGCTGCAACATTCCTACTAGCGACAATGCCTCTTCCACTCTATGGGTAATCTCATTTTTTGAGAGACCGAGATTCATAGGACCAAAGGCTACATCCTCCCACACTGATGGAGCAAACAACTGGTCATTTGGATCCTGGAATACAATACCTACCTTTTGAAATATCTCTCTGGATGAATATTGCGCCAAAGATTTTTGCTCTAATAATATCTCGCCTTCCATCGGTTTTAGTAAACCATTGAGGTGCTTTAACAAGGTCGTCTTACCTGACCCATTGGGACCAAGGACTGCTAAAAATTCACCTTTTTGGATATCCAGACACACGCCACACAAGGCGTACGTCCCGTCATGGTATCGATACCTGATATTTCTGATTTGAAGCGCTACCATATTTGCACATTTCCTGCATAAATAAAAAGGGATAGAATCAGAACCATTCCTATAACAAACACATATTCTCTCTTTTTCCACGGCGATAAGTTAATCGTTAATATGCCGCCGCCCTCATAACCTCTTGCGCGCATTGCTTCATAAGTTCGCTCCGACCTTTCAAAGGCGCGGATAGTAAGCATCCCCCCCAATGTCCCAAGTGATTTTATTGCTTTTTTCCACGAGGAATGACCCAAGCGTGATTTTTGGGCAATCCACATTGTAGACACCTCATCCAAAAGAAGGAAAATATAACGATAAACAAATGCCAGAAGTTCGATAATCGTATTTGGCACACGAAACCATTTTAGACCTGTACACACCCGACTTATCGTCGTCGTACATGAAAATACAATTACCAGGGAAATGCCTCCCAGCGCCTTGGCACAGGTGTGAAGTCCGCTCCGCAAGCCCTCCTCTTTCAAGCTTACCGTATGTCCTGCAACTGCAAAAGACATCCATTCTTTTTCACCTTCATGAAGACCTTTAACAAACAAGATTAAGATTGCAAACGACAATGGTATGAGCATGCTTCGAAGCGTTGCCTTAAGAGGAATTTTTACAGAAAAGAGCAAGATAAAAGATGCAGAAAGAAAAAGGATTGAAATAAGTATATTCTTTGCCAACAAATTCATTACAAGCAGAGAAATGACGTAAAGCAATTTTACCCGTACGTCAATCCTTGTTAACCAATTATTTTGGCGGGCATATACATCAGAAAATGTGTGGTGTAAAAATCCCATGTGTCTTTTAAAAACCCCGATCGTCTATCTTTCATAAAAAATCTTACGTACATTGAACCCTATAATGAATCCGCCAATTACCCCAGCAATGGTAAATACAAAAAGAAGCAAATCGCCCTTGTCAGTATTGATGTAAGGAGCGCGGGGCGGATGGCCGTATTGGGTTGCGTATTTACCCACAATACTCACATCAGTGCCTGTCCAGTCACCTTTCTCGCTTGTTTGCACTGTTGGCGCATCTGTTTTCTCTAAACGGTCTTTCGCTAATAACACTGCAGGAATGAATATTAAAACGAAACCGAGATGGATAATTGTCTTACATCTGAACGGGTTTTGCAGCATCTTTAATTACCCCGAGGTCCAGCAAAATACTTGGCTTCCGTCTATAAATAAAGAGTAGTATAAATCCCACGATAACACCCTCAACGATACACAAAACCCCCTGTGAGGTCATCATAAACATTCCAAAAATCTCTGCAACAGCCTTAAGGAATGATCCACCCTTGTTAATCACAAGTAATCCTAATTCAATAGACGTACCTAAATAAGTAAATAAATCAGAAATTGTGCCAGCCAGAAATCCGCACCAAAACAAGCTCAACTTGCATCGTTGCGCAATTTTAAACGCAAAATAACCTGAAAACGAGCCAAGGACACCCATGGAGAATATATTTCCGCCCAATGTAGTCAGGCCGCCATGGGCAAGAAATAATGCCTGAATGAGCAAGGCAATGGCTGCTACCACTACACTAACAAATGGCCCCAGCAACACAGCGCTCATGCCAGTGCCGCAGGGATGAGACGTAGCCATCCCATTTAAGGAGATAACTGGAATGGGAAAACATGAAAACACAAAAACAGCCGCCCCTAACATTCCTACTAAAGGCAGATAACCCGGCACCGCTTTTTTCTTCCGTTTAACATGATATATTCCAATCCCCACAAAAGGTATTACCACTGCAAACCAGGTAAAAACCCATCTTGGGGGTAAAATCCCCTCCGTGATGTGCATGGCATACGCTGCTTTTCCAAACGCAAAAAATACCAGTAAGAAAACTCCGGTAAATAACGCAACTGACCTTGACAATTTCTTGCCCTCGTTAAAACAAAAAAACCCATATCTTCGCCTTGGAAGATATGGGTTCTATATTTTTATCGGTAGGGGGCAGGTTTGAAACCAGCCCCTACAAATTAATATTTAACCTTCACCTTCTTACCATCGAAGACTACGTGAAGCAACTACAGGCAGGTCTTCTGGCTCCCGGATCGTCCTACTAATTACACCTTCCCGCCCTATTCAAATAGGACAGTGGCATTGTAATGTTCGTCCCCGGTTACAGCGGCGGGTCCGCCCCTCATCCCGCTTCCACTCAAAGCGGGACATGGATTCCCTTTTACTTCCAGCATACTTGCTGGAGAATTACCTGTAATCGATTTTATAAGAAAAGAACGTTTTCGCTCATCTATAAAGCGGGCTGATTTTACTTTAATCTGCTTGCAATTGTCAATTAAATTCCCCAGCATGCCAGCAAAAGCAACAAACGTATTCGCCTCATTTTTTCTTTGCTTCTCTATTGTGAGAAGTATAAAATACTGTCTAATTTTTTCACGATTCGAAAATTTATCAACAAAAGACGCTGTTACACAGCGCTCGCATATTTTCAGCCCATAAGAGAGAAAAATGGGATTTAAGTTTTTTTTAAACAGGGAGAAACATACCTATGGGAGTAAATAGAAATATCTTTAAGGGCTTATTGTTGTTCGCACTTTTAGCCGTTCTCTTAGGATCGGGTTGTGCCATGTTTAAGAAACCACTCCTTGTGCCCAGAGAATCTGGTGATACTCTGGTGGAAATTACAGATTCCAAACAACTTCCCAATTTCCAGGACGACTACAGCAAAGACACTTTATTACGGTCGATAGACAACAGCCTTGACTATTTTAAAAAGGTAAAATCCAATCCTTACGATTTTCATATGAAAGATTTTTCACACGAAAACCTCGTAAATACCTTAAGATTCTTTCGGGAAGGTTTCTCCAGTTATAGAAATGCCCAGGAGCTTAACGAATTTATAATAAAAAACTTCAGAGTCTTTCA
>JAGWZR010000211.1 GCA_018968795.1 Planctomycetota bacterium
AAAGTTACGGCCTTATTGCCGGGCAGGCTCAGCGCTTGCCGTTCCACGCTAAAAGTTTCGATATCGTAGTTTCTTGTAATGCCTTTCATTACTGGCGCAAGCCTGAAGCATGTTTATTAGAAATCGGCCGTATTCTCAAGCCGGATGGCAAGATTATAATTACTGATTGGTGCGACGATTATATTGCTTGCCGTATCTGTGATCTATTTTTACGTATGTTTAATCGCGCCCACTTCAAAACGTATGGGCAAGACGCATGCGAGCGTTTCCTGAGAAACGCTGGTTACCATCACGTAAAGGTTGAGCGGTACAAGATCAATTGGTTGTGGGGACTCATGACGGCAAAGGCCCAAATAAACCTTACGCAACACCAGTTTATATGAAAGTTGATTTTCAAATTGGCAAATTATGTTTGACACATTGTCGGGAAATGTGATAGCATCAGAAAATACTTTTACATCATGTAAAAATATCTTTTAAAAAATGCACATACCTTCCAATAGATGCAAATATAATTTCCGTATCTTCAGAAAGGCCTTTTTACCCTGGGCATTATCTTCTCCAAGACACTTGTGGTTAACATTGAATCTCTTCGGGAAGGTATGGAAGAAATATAAACTCAATCTCCATTTACAGAATCAGTTTGATTACCCCATACCGCATTCTTTTGTTTTAAGCCTTACCTCGGATTGCAACCTTGACTGTGATCATTGTTATGCAAGGGTGTATAGAGAAACAAAGGTGTTGCCCAAAAAAGTGTTGGAAGATACCCTGAAACAAGCCAGTTCGCTCGGCTGCTTCTTTTTTGTCCTTACCGGTGGAGAACCTATGCTGTATCCGGAGCTGTTAGATATTTTAAGCTGTCATAGCGACTGCCTTTTCATCCTGATAACCAATGGGACAATGGTTTCCGATGATGTTGCAAAAAAGTTGTCCAGGTTACCCCATATAATCCCCGTAGTTAGTCTCGAAGGTGGTTTAGAAGATACTGATAAAAGGCGCGGTGTGGGCATATACAACCGTATTATGAACGCCTTCGATAACCTCCAAACAAACAAGGTGCTTTACGGATTTTCTATTACCGTCACATCAGATAATGTGGAACAACTTCAAACAGAAGAGGTTTTTGAGGAAAAGTATCCCTACGGCGGTCGAATCGGGTGCTTTATTGAATACATACCCACAGGACGGTTGCCTAACTCGGCACTGTCTCTTTCATCGGCACAAAGATCAACATTCCGACAGTGGTTCTTAAAACTGAAAGAGAGGGCGAATACCTATCTCATCCATTTCCCTGGGGATGAAGAACTCATGAATAATTGTCGGGAGGCGGGAAAGGGATTTATTCATATAAACCCGGAGGGATACATTGAATCGTGTGCGCTGTTGCCGTCTAGTAAATATAGGGTATCGGAAATGCCGCTTGAGGTATGTTTAAGAAATTTATATCGAGACAATCAGCAATACGCTCATTTATACGAAACACTAGAAAATCATCCTTGCATGAGCCAAAAAAATAGATAAGATTCTGGCATTCATTGCCAATTGAGAAGGATATGATTTCCCAAAAAGGAATAGCTTTTATTATAGTAATGTGCTTCATAAGTAATTTTGTCTTAGCAGATGATGATATTTTTGAGCAGATTGATAAGGGCTTAGAAAAGCCAAAAACCACTCAGGATCAAGGAACTTATTTGGGAAATCTATTTACAGCGATGACGAATAGGGATAGTTATATTTTATACAAAGAGTTATATTTTTCCAGTCGTTATTCCACCGTATTGGGTCAAGCTGAAGGAAGAAACTCTGTCGGCTTTATTTTATTTGGCACTTTCTCAGGACCAGAAGGCCAGATCGGTGATATGAGTTTACAATTTAGAGCAGCTTATTACAATGACCAGTTTGATCATGGTGAAAAGATGAAACGTGAATATACAGAACATTTAGATGATTATGAGACAGAACTGCATAATGCCTATTTGAGGCTTCGCGTTCTACCACCTATGCTGAATGTAAGGGTAGGCCATTTCTACGTACCGTATGGGATTCAACCTTGGATTGATACACACGGTACGCTTTTACAAAGCCCAATAATGGAATTCGTAGGTATGGAAAGGGACTGGGGAATAGCTATTGATGGCCAGAATGAAAAATTGGAATATCAATTAGGTTTGACGCGCGGCTCTGGCATGGAATACTTTCAACGAAACAACAACTATGCTTTAGCAGGCAAACTTTCTACTCCCCGCATTGGTGAGCATCTGAATGATTGGCTAGGAATATCATTTTTAGTTGGTAGAATCTTCGACCCTACCAGTATAGAAAGACTACGCACTTTAAATAGGGAAGAGCAAGGCGAATTCAATGGTGATATTATTAAAAGATGGCGCACAGGAATTGATGGTCAAAAAATTGTTGGTCCGGCACGCCTAAGATTTGAGATTTCCGGCGGTCAGGATGAGAATAAAGAAAATATCTTAGGGGAATTCTTCGAGGCTAAATATGCCTTAGGCAAAGGGAATCGTTGGACAACTTATCTACAATTTCAAAATTTAACTCAGGATTTCAATCGTTCTCTTAGAGACAGTGATGCCGCTGCAAGGTTAGGTCTTACGTATAGTTTTTCTGCCAATTATAATATCCAATTTGTGGCCTCAAAAGATTTAAACACCACTTTTGGTAGAGAAGATACCTGGATAGGAATATTATTTTATGCTCAAAAAGGCGGTGGTTGGTTTGGTTGGTAAAATTTTAAGGTATAAGGGGGTACTTATGGGTAAAAGATTGGCTATCGTAATTGTGACTTTAGCAGGCTTATTTTTAACTAACACAAACGCATTTCCCCAAGCTCAAGTTGTGCCCTGTCAATTGAACAATCCGGATCAAGATACACTACGGCTCTTTCCAGAAAGAACAAATTTTCGCACAGAGTTTATCCGTACTGACGAAATGGGTGAAAAGCGCGGTATAGGCAGTGAATCTTTGTTTAGGGAGCTTGAAAGACGATTAGGTGATAAGTGGGATTCCGTTTGGGAGACCAAGGATATTCCTTATGTCTTTTATGAGATTTTGAAGGGGCCTGATAGAATAGGATGGGTCTTTGGAGCTAACCAGGGCTGGCCCGGTGCTGATAATTCTCAATTAATGCTCGCCTTTGATTTAGATGAAAGGATACATGAATTTTACTATCAGAAACTACCTTCTTTTGAGAAAGAACGACTTCAGACACAGGAATTTTATTCCCAGTTTATTGGTTTAACCCTAGAACATTTTTATGTCCACGAGCAATTAGACAATCTGAAAGTTTCTGACAAAGACATTTTGGCTTTGGATATGATAAGTCGTATTAAGGACCCCACACAAAAAGAACATGAGGGCTTTCAAAAAACCTTACGGGGAATGAAAAAGGTTCTTATTTACATTGATGATTTTAAATTTGGCAATAAGATCAAAAAAGACGAGGTGTTTGCAAAAGTAAAATATGTAGTAGAAAATAAAAATAAGATTGCTCTTTTAGAATCCGATGCCTTACCAAGGATTAAAAAGGTTTTTCCTGATGCCTCGAGGTTTGTAGTTGACTTTGTTTCTCTAAGAAATAGTGTTTCCCTTGTTGAAGAGCGATTAGGAGAAAAGTTGGATAGCGATACAGAACCTGCCGATTTCGTTTATCCAGTTTACGTGGTTTATAAAGAAGAAGCCTATAAGCCGCATTTTGTTCGTGGGGAGATTTTAGGGTATATACTATCATTAAATTTAGACACACCACAAGGTAGATTCAAAGCAATTGTTGCTATTGGCGCTCAGGGCAAAGAAAAAGGGAAGATAGTATCGGTTGAGATAAATAAAACTGAGTTTAGCCAATTTAAAGGCGTATCTGTGGTTCATTTTTATACGAAAGACGTTTTAACCAAAACGAATATAACCGATGAGAAGATAGACAAAATTGCACCAATAAAGGTAACAATTGAGGGTAAGGATATATCGGCTGCCAGCAAGAGGGCTGTAAAAAAGGCGCTCATTATGGTTGACGAATTCTATTTTCATAATTTCTTTAACAAAGATGAGATTATGAAAAAGATGGAGGATTATTTGAAAAGTCAGAAAAAACAGTAAATTATTAACGGAGGTGTACAGATGAAAAAGATATTCGTTGTTTTAAGAGTAGTTTTAATCGGGCTATTTGGATTGTACATCTATGGGTGCGGGCCAAAAATAGAAAAATTTGGGGATGCCCCGGATGAGAACACTGCTAAAACAGCTATCGGAACGATTTTGTTAAATCCCCAAGACTATGTGGATAAAGAGGTAGTTATTGATGGCGTTATTGATAGTGAATGTCCCGCAGGTGGATTTATCTATGTCAAGGATAACTCAGGCGGTACGATATATGTGGAGATGCATAGTGCGCC
>JAGWZR010000212.1 GCA_018968795.1 Planctomycetota bacterium
CTTTTGAGCTTGGGGATGAATGGCTGCCCGGAGCGAAGCGGAGGCCATTCATGGGTTTTTACCTGAAGCCCCAGCCTTTAGGCTGGGGAGTGGTTCACTTTAAGGGTTGATTACCTTATATGAGGTAGTGTAAAATAACTGCAATATTTTTATAGAAGGGTGTAAAAAAGAGAAATAAATCGTTAAAATTTTCAGGGGGAAATATGTCGAAATGGGAATGTAGGGTATGTGGTTATATATACGATCCGGAAAGAGGCGACCCTGATAACGGCGTTAAACCCGGAACAACTTTTGAGAATTTGGCTGAAGATTGGGTATGTCCCTCCTGCGGTGCAAGCAAAGACTTATTTGATAAACTCGAATAACTGTTTACGTTAATTTGTTAAAAATTAAGAGACCAAATTTCCTTTACCCGGTTTTACCTTAAATTTCGTGCTGGTTTTTGATGCTAAAATTATTTCAAAAAAAACTCTTGAAAGTACACGTATTTATTGCTTGCATTGCAATATCTTTTTATTTTGAAGCCCTTGTACCGTCAAATGCGGAACAGGTGGAGAAAAACACCCCAAGCGTTACTTATTCAAACCCTTATTTTAAAGGTACGAGGGAAGAACGGGACGCTCAGGTTAAAAGGATATCAACTCTGTTTGGGGTTGAATGTAATTTTTGTCATAATGAAGATTTAACGGTTTTTTCAAAAGAGGGAGAAAAGTCAAAAGAGATGATGAAGGCTTCCGTCGCCTTGGGAGTCGAGTGTGACCATTGCCATGTCGATCGAAAGCATTATAAGGAAAATGAACAGCAGGCAAAAAAAATGTTCGAACTTTGCGAAATTATGGGAACGGAATGTAATTTCTGTCACGCTGGAAAGGATAAGCTTACCGCAAAGGGCGAAAAGGCTAAAACGGCATTCTTAACCCGTGCTTGGGCTATAGAGGGAACAAAACAATGTCTCGAATGTCATACTGAAAAGAAACAGTTTGCCTTGAATTTTAATGGATGGCAAGTCTTGAATGCCATGAAGGGATTAAAGGGGATGTGAACAAAGATTATGATGTAATCATTGTTGGGGGAGGACCAGCCGCCCTTGCAGCAGCGGTGTATACCTGTCGTGCTCTCCTGAAAACTATAATTTTTGAGAAAAAATATCTGGGTGGGCAGTTAGTCGGGACGGAACTGATTGAGAATTACCCAGGGTTTCCTGACATCATTGGCGGCGTTGATTTGACACAACGCATGGAGGCACAGGCTAAACGGTTTGGTGTAGAGATTCGATATGAAGAGGTCTCGAAGGTTGGTTTAGAAGACAGCCTGAAGATTGTTACAACCGATACGGATATCTATGCAAGCCATATTGTTATTTTAGCCTCTGGCGCGGAACCCAAAAAACTGGATGTACCTGGTGAAAAAGAGTTTTATGGTAAAGGCGTTAGTTATTGTGCGACCTGTGATGGGGCTTTCTACAAAGGTAAAAATGTTGTTGTTGTTGGTGGTGGTGATTCTGCCATAACGGAGGGCATTTTCCTGACAAAATATGCCCAGACCGTGCAAATAATACACAGAAGAGACGAATTTAGAGCCACAAAAATCTATCTGGACGATGCCTTTTCAAATCCAAAGATACAGGTGATATTAAATACAATAGTTGAAAGTATTTACGGAAAAGAAAAGGTTGAAGGTATTATTACCCAAAATATTTTAACAAAAGAAAAGAAGAATATTCTCTGTGAAGGGGTTTTTATATTTGCCGGAAGTTTGCCAAACACTGGTTTTCTGGGGAATTTATTATGTGTAGATGCTGGATGTCATATTGAGACAAATACCCATATGGAAACGGCGATTGAAGGGTTATATGCTGTTGGTGATATTCGGAAGAATTCATACCGACAAATCGCAACCGCAGTAGGAGAAGGGGTCACGGCGGCTATTGCAGCCGAACATAAGCTGTCTGAGTTGAAAGCCTCAGGTAAAGTAAAAAAGTAAACTTTAATACTGAAAGGAGAGAATAATGGTGACGACGGATGTAAAAGAGATTATTAAACAAGCGGCAGAACAAGAAGAAAAGGCGTATAAATTTTATACAGACGCATTAAAATTTGTAAAAGATGCGGCTGCAAAGCTCTGGATAAAAGAACTTGCCGCTGAAGAGGTGAAACACAAGGAAATGTTACTGAAATTTGATGTATCTAAAATTAGGAAATTCAAACCCGATAAAGTCCAGGATCTTCATATTGCGGAATATCTGGTTGATAAGGATGTTACGGAAATCAAAGACTTTCAGGACGTGCTGATTGTTGCTATGAAAAAGGAGCAAAAATCCTATAACTTTTATGTCAGTATGGCTAAATCGACGGACAATGCAGATATGAAAAAATTATGCAAGATTTTAGCCCAAGAAGAACTAAAACACAAACACAAAATTGAGCTGTATTACGATGATATTATCTTCAAAGAAGACTAAGGATTGTTTTCCATGTAATCCAATTGATGCTGTGTGATGCCTTGTCTTTAAGAGTGCCTTTCTAAAAATAAAAAGCCTTGTTTCTGAAAAATCTGAAACAAGGCTTTTGTTATTAATGGCGAGGCCGACGGGACTCGAACCCGCAACATCCAGATCGACAGTCTGGTACTCTAACCAATTGAGCTACGGCCCCTGATTTTAAATAATTGTTTTCGCTCTTATGTGCAGATAATGGTGGGCGATATAGGACTCGAACCTATGACCCCTTGCTTGTAAGGCAAGTGCTCTAGCCAATTGAGCTAATCGCCCTTACACCCCCATAAGAAAAATTGAGTATATCATCCTATTTTTTACGAGTCAATAGAATTCTAATGCTTCCACGTGATGGGTAAAAATAAGAGTATCAAACCGTAAATTTCCAGCCTGCCTAAAAGCATACAAAAACTGAGAATCCATTTACCCGCATAAGTTACATCACTAAAGTTGGCCATAGGGCCGACCTTTGCTAGCCCTGGTCCACAGTTTGCCATGCAGGTTGCCACTGCTGAAAAGGCAGTAACTACGTCAGTATTTAATGCCATCAATGCAAGTGAACAAACACCAAAGAAACCTAAATACACGACAAAAAACACAGAACACTCCGTGATAATTTCTTCGCTTACTGACTCACCATTGAGTTTTACGTGTTTTACCATCCGGGGTCTTAATATCCGTCCTAACTCCCTGATACTTGTTTTTAGCAGTATTAATATCCTTACACATTTTACGGCGCCGCCCGTCGAGCCCGCGCATGCGCCGATAAACATTAACAAAACCAATAAACAACGACAGGCATTTGGCCATAAATCGAAATCAGCGCTGGCGTGTCCTGTGGTAGAAGATGCTGTTATTACCTGAAAAATTGCGTATCGAAAAGAATTCCCTAAATTATAGTAACGGTAATCTTTGATTCCGCCGTTAAAGGATTCGGGGCGACTGAAGTATAGTGACAGAGTTACAAAAATGATGGCCATTAAGACAAGACTCGCAAAGAACCTAAGCTCAGAATTCTTAAGGACTTTTTTAAACTCCTTCTGAAAGCACATATAGTAAAGGGAAAAGTTGCATCCACAAATAAACATGAAGGAGGCAACTACAATCTCTATGTAGAGGCTGTTATAATATGCGATACTCATATTTTTTGTAGAAAAACCGCCAGTCGATACAGTCGCGAAGGTATGACATATTGTGTCAAAAATAGGCATACCGCCGCAGAAGAGCAGTAGTATCATGGATGCAGTAATCACAAGATAGATAATCCAGAGTACTTTTGCGGTTTCACCAATTTTTGGTTTTAATCTGTCAGCGGTTGGCCCGCTGACCTCGGCGCTGAAGAGCTGATAGCCGCTCACACCCATTGCGGGGAGCAAGGCAACGAAGATAACAATAATCCCCATGCCGCCTAACCAGGCAGTAAATGCCCTCCAAAAGTTAATGCTATGAGGCAGTATTTCGACATCTTTGAAAATGGAGGACCCGGTTGTTGTAAAACCGCTGGTTGTTTCAAAAACGGCATCGCAATAAGTTGTGCACACACCTGAAAACCAAAAAGGAAGAGCGCCCAAAAAGATACATACGATCCAACTAAAAGTCACAATGGCGAAGGCCTCCCGAATGCTAATTTCTGTTTCTTTTTTTCTAAAAAATACCTTGCTTAAACCGCCCAAGATGCCCGTAATAATGATAGTGTAAACAAAAGCCCACATAGCCGCATCATCTTCGTAATAAAAGGCTACCCCCAGAGGAACAAGAAGAATGCCGGAAAGCATGAGTACAAGGTTGCCTACAGTACACAATACTATGGGAATTTTCATATGAGATGTGCTCTAAACGATGGTGAATTTCTGTTCAATCTTTTTTGCTGGAAGTAAGGGATTGAACCTTTTCAATGGCGTTGGGA
>JAGWZR010000213.1 GCA_018968795.1 Planctomycetota bacterium
GAAAAAATTGAGGCTAACCAGATCGTCTTTCGAACTCGCAGAGAAGCGGAAGATGCACTGAGAAAATTACAATCAGGTGCTGATTTTGCCACGCTTGCAAAAAACGAATCCGTCGATCGTGCTTCTGCAGCGCGAGGCGGAAAGATGCAGCCTTTTAGCCCGAAAGAGGGTATCGGTACAGAGGTGGCAAACCTGAAAATTGGAGAACTTAGCGGCATTATTCAAACAGATTATGGGTATCATATCATTAAGATTGTTGGTAGAAAAGCCGTCGGTAACAAGAGTTTTGATAGTGTAAAGGTAGAATTAGAGAAAGTTGTTAGGAATCAGCATTATAGGGAAAGACTTGGGCCTTGGCTTATCAGCTTAATAGAGAATGCGTCGATTACGAAAAATTTGACGAGCGATTAAATTTCCTGCCATTTCTTATCCACTCTTAAAAACTAAAAAAGTTCTTTTGTAAATAAAATGCCAGAAGAGTTTGTAATTAATGTTTCTAATAGAGTTAAGCAGTTGCCTCCTTACCTATTTGGTCGTTTAAATGCCCTGAAGTATGAGAAGCGGCGCAATAATATTGACGTAATTGACCTTGGTATGGGGAATCCAAATGATCCCACACCCCAACCGATCATTCAGAAATTATGCGATGCTGTGCAGGATCCGCGGAACCACAGATACACCGTCTCCGCCAATGGTATATTTAATCTACGGCGTGAGATTGCCAGATATTATGAGAAACAGTTTGGTGTAACGCTGGATCCAGAAAAAGAAGTTGTTTGCACTATTGGATCAAAAGAAGGAATATCGCACTTGTGTTTAGGATTGTTGGATCAGGGTGATACTGCCGTAGTGCCAAATCCTGCATTTCCTATTCACATTCACGCCGTGAATCTAGCCGGAGGTAATGTTATCAGTGTGCCGCTTACAGAAGATGAGAATTTTTTGCCAAATTTGATTAATACGGCTAAGAACCTGATCCCTCGACCGAAGCTTCTTGTTCTAAATTTTCCCCATAATCCTACCGCCGCTACCATTGAGTTGGGTTTCTTTGAAGAGATAGTTGCCTTTGCAAGGAAACATAATATTATTGTTGTTCATGATTTTGCATATTGTGGGATTGCTTTTGACGGGTACAAGCCGCCTAGTTTCTTGCAGGTCAAGGGCGCAAAAGATGTAGGCGTAGAATTTAATACGATGTCAAAATCATTTAACATGGCGGGCTGGAGACTTGGATTTTGCGTGGGAAATAAAGAGATCGTTAGTACGTTGGCAAAGGTTAAGGGATATTATGATTACGGCATTTTTCAACCCGTACAAATCGCCTCGATTATTGCGCTCAGGGAGTGTAATAAGTATACAAAAGAGCAGGCGTCAATTTATCAATCCAGAAGGGATGTGCTTTGCGATGGTTTAAATCGCATCGGATGGAACGTAAAAAAACCGAAGGCGTCAATGTTTTTATGGGCTCCTATTCCTGATAAATGGCGATCTATGGGTTCCGTAGATTTTGCATATAAACTTATGAACGAAGCCGAGGTCTCCGTTGCCCCAGGCGCTGCCTTTGGGGAAAATGGAGAAGGATACCTGAGGTTGGCAATAGTGGAAAATGAACTGCGTCTAAAACAGGCGGTGCGCCAGATTGATCGCGCTTTGAGGTAAAATGTATAGTAAACGCAAAAGGAAAGTTGTCATTGCGAGGATGTTTGCCCGATGTAGAGACGAAACACTTTGCGTCTCTGCCAAGATTGATGCGTCGCTATCGCTCGCAATGACGTTTACGTGTCAACTTATTTAAGCCGTTCACTACTATAGTTACTTTTAAAATGATAACTCTTGCTAAATCAAAGTTAAAAACATTTATTGGTGGTATACATCCAAGAGATGATGGAAAAGTCCTCACCCGCAGTAAACAGGAAGTATCTGCTCCTCTCCCCAAAACTGTGTATTTATTCATGAGTCAGCACATTGGCGCCCCATGCAAGCCAATTGTTAAAAAAGGAGATATCGTTAAAAAAGGCCAATTGATTGGCGAATCGCAGGGATTCGTTTCCGCAAATGTGCACGCCTCTATTTCTGGTAAGGTGATTGAGATTGTGCCATGGCCGCATCCAGTTGCCGGTATAAGGTTGCCTGCTGTGATTATAGAGAGAGCGGAGGAGGATTCATGGGTAGAAGGCGCTGATGCCGATTCAGATACGGACCGAATTTCTCCCGATGAGATTAAACAGCGTATCCAATCCGCGGGGATTGTAGGTTTGGGTGGCGCAACTTTTCCTACGCACGTTAAACTCACTCTGCCCAAGGATAAATCAATTGATACAGTTGTTATGAATGGCGCCGAGTGTGAACCTTACCTTACCTGTGATTATCGGCTTATGCTGCATAAGCCGCATGAGATTATTCAGGGTTTAAAGTTGGTTATGAAGTGTATCGGGTGTAAAAAGGCCCATATCGGCATTGAGGCAGACAAAAAGGATGTTTATACGCTCTTTAAAAATATTCTGTCGAACGAACCTCATATCAAAGTAGACCTCATGGAAGTCAAATACCCGCAGGGGGCGGAACATCAACTCATAAAAGCCTTGTTGAATCGAGAGTTCAAACCAACCCAATTGCCTTTGGAGGTTGGCGCTATAGTAATTAATGTCGGGACAGCCTTTGCTATTTACGAGGCGGTAAAATTCAAGAGGCCTTTAATTCAGCGAATGATTACCGTTACAGGAAATGGCGTAGAAAGGCCTCAAAATTTCTTGGCGCGTCTGGGTACGCCTATAAAACAACTGTTGGAGGAAGCGAAGGTTACTACGGATATCAATAAGATTATCTTTGGCGGTCCTATGATGGGGATTACACAAGGCAATATAGATACGGCTGTTACTATAAAAGGCACAGGGGGTATTCTTGTATTGAGAGACGCGCAACGGTGGGAATCCCATGCTTGTATCCGATGCGGACGTTGCATCGATAGCTGTCCGTATGGACTTAATCCCAGCGAATTAAGTATCCAGATTGAAGCAAAGGAGTTTAATCTGGCGCTGGAAAACAACGTGATGGAATGCAAGGAGTGCGGTTGTTGCAGTTATATTTGCCCGGCGAAAAGGCCTATTGTTCACCTCATTAAATTTGCAAAGGCAGAGATCGCAAAACAAAAAGCGAAGGTATAAAGTACAATTGACGGAACGAAAATAAGCGTACAAATCGTTTAGAACTTCAATGTCTAATCAAATGCAAAGTAATAATGCCTTACTGGTCAGTGCATCTCCTCATATTCGGGATATAGAAAGTATTCCCAGGATTATGTGGGCTGTGGTGCTTTCCCTTATTCCTGCTGGCATTGCCGGCGTATTTACATTCGGGTATTATTGCCTCTACATTGTTTTTTTAAGCAGTATAACCGCCGTCATTACAGAAGTATTTATTTTATTGTTACGAAAGCAACCGATTGTGAGTGCAGCCAAAGACGGCAGCGCTGTTGTTACCGGGATTTTGTTGGCATATACGCTGCCTCCAAGCGTTCCATGGTATGTTCCTGTGGTAGGTTCTTTCTTTGCAATTGCCATTGTCAAACATACTTTTGGGGGGCTGGGAAACAATATCTGGAATCCTGCATTGGCAGCGCGCGCCTTCTTGCAGGTAGCTTATCCAGCCGTTATTAATTCTGATTGGCGTGTTTTGACTCAGCACGGGATGGGTAAGCTTGTCCACAATATAGCAAAAGTTGATGCGGGAGGTAAACTGGTAGACGCCGTAACAAGGGCAACGCCGCTAGCCAAAGAAGCGGGAGTAGAAACATACCATTTCTCTCAACTGTTGATTGGGAACATTCCCGGCTGTATCGGTGAAACATCGGTAATCGCCTTATTGCTTGGAGGGGCCTATCTGATTTACAAACGCTATATTAACTGGTACGTTCCCGTGTATTATATAGCCACGGTTTTCATCATGGTCTTAATTTTACCTCCACGGATAGCGACGCCCTGGGCTAATAATCCCTTTTATCATATCTTTGCAGGGGGTTTGTTCCTCGGTGCATTCTTTATGGCTACTGATATGGTTACAACTCCTCTGACAAAACGAGGGCTTGTCCTCTTTGCCGTCGGCACAGGCGTGCTCACAGCGTTGATTCGGTTTTATTCCGGTTATCCTGAAGGTGTATGCTATTCCATATTGCTTATGAATACGGCTACACCCCTTATTGATCGATTCACGAAACCTCAGCTATACGGCGACAGGATAAAGAAGGTCTAAGATGCAAAAGAAGGCACAATATACGGTTATTCTGACTGTCGTTTCTCTTCTGGCATCCGTAGGCGTGTCGTCGACTTTTTTGCTTACAAAAAATACGATTCAGAAGAAAGAA
>JAGWZR010000214.1 GCA_018968795.1 Planctomycetota bacterium
GCTGTAACAAAACTTTTAGATGAAAAATATAGGGTGCTGACCCAATAGATTTTGCGAGACGAATAATATGTTACCGCATCTTACTGTAGTTAGTGACAATAACAATATGGATAAATCCTCTTTAATTCCCATTTGCGAAAGGGGACCGAGGGGGGATTAATTTAATCGTATAGGATTTTCATTTTATTTAAGCGGGTTTCGTGTTCATAGCCAATATGGTAAATAGTCTATGGAATGCCTCCCCTTCATCCCCTCCTTGCGAAGGAGGGGAGAGAGAGGCGGTTATAAGTTCAGTCATTTACTATCGTTAGTTTCACAATCAATCAGACTACCCTCTCGTATTTTTGTTAATTTCAAGTATTTTCCCCCCATACATTGGCTGATTACTACCAAGTTTGTGATATTGTCCTTCCATGTAGCACAAGTGATTCTTTGCAAATTATTTTATTTGATGTGCTCATTTCTTAAATACTTGTGCAAATTAATTGTTGGACGTCGACTATGCCGTATTTACGGTATGCTAATTGCGCATTTCCCAGTCACGCTGAGAAATAACGGCGGAAAAGTAACTTAAAATTGTTTTTACGAGAATACGAAGTTTGTTTAAGAAACGATATAATTCGAAGTTAGAATCGTTACGCCTAGACGGCCCACCGCACACGCGTGAGAAAGTGGGTAAGGGGCAGACATATCGCACGGCAGGGTATAAGACATGGGGTGAATTAGATTGCGTTTTCGATGCGATAACAGACCCGATAGTGGTATTTGATTCGGAGTTTAGCGTAATGATGCTGAATAAGTCGGCAAAGCAATTTTTCACAGGGTGTCCCATTGGTAAAAAGTGTTTTTTGACAAAACATAAATTTGCGTTGGCTTGTAAGAATTGTCCGACGTGGCAAACACTGAAAACTGGCTCAATAACAACCAGTGAGATTCTCAATCCTAAAACTGATTCCCTCCTTCTCTTAAAAACCTACCCTATTTACAATAGACAGAAGAAAGTAATAAAAGGCGTTGTACTGGTTGGAAGAGAAAGTAATGACGTGTCCGTAAAGTGGAAGAAATAAAAAGACTTGACAAGTATATCCCGCCTATAATACCATCACGACAAAGCAGAAAAAAATAAATTAACGCATTGAGCAAAGAGGGGTCTCGGCACATGCATTTTTTAAAACCCATTTCTTGCAGGTGGTATGTTTTACTTTCCTTTCTTATTTTAGCAGGATGTTTAAGTGGAAAGAGGCCGCCGGTAAGTCTTTACCCAGAACTTGACAAAAGACTGTATCAAACAACCCCGTTGCCCATTACTGTCGGCATTTATGTCGAACCCGATTTACGAACCTATGTTCAAACAGAACATTTTATACACTATAATATCGGTGTGCATAATTTTGTCTTTCCAATCGGAGAATCTCTTTCGTCTAAGATTGATGAAATGTCAAAAACCGTATTTAGCAAGGCGGTATTGATAGATAGTATGCAGGATCAGACGTATTTGAGCAGAGAGCCATTGGATGGAATTTTGGCGGTGGGTTTAAAGAATTCGGAGATAGAACTTTATATTGAAGAATCCATATGGAGGGCTATAGGGCGCCATAAACTTTCGATCATGGCATCATTTTCAGATCCAAAACTGAATAAAATATGGGAATCTGAAATATCCGTGGAGGGGAAAGGTTTTGACTTTATAAGTTCGAGGGTACAATATGAATGGTGGGTTACATCGGGTCCTAATTTTGCGCCTGCCGTAAACGACGCCATTGAAAAGGTTGTATATGAACTAGCCCAAAAACTTACTACAACGAAAGAAATATTAGATTATATTCAAAATAATAAGCGTTAACGCTTATCGACTAACTACGATCTGTGCTTCTTCGCGAAGTCGATCGAGCAGTTTGAGTATCTCCGCATCCAGCGCTTCTAAGCGTACTTTCTTTCTGACATCCTCAAATTGGACGTTGGAACCTTCTTTTTTATCGGTAACCTTTATAAGGTGGTATCCATACTCCGTCTGTACCGGTTCGCTCACCTGATCTACCTCTAATGAAAATGCGGTATCTAAAAATTGCTTTGCGAAATTTCCCTTCCTTTGAATATAGCCTAAATCTCCGCCATTTATGGCCGATGGGCAGTTGGAGTACTTTCGTGCAATTTCATTAAAATCAGCTCCATCATCAATTTCTTTCTTGATATTTTTGATCTGTTCCTGCGCATGTGAAAGTTCTTCCTTTGTCTTCATTTTTCTTGTGTCTATCAGGATGTGACTGACCTTAACGGATTCGCCATTAAAGACACTTTTGTTCTCTTTAAAATATTTTTTCAGGGTATTATCGTCGAGTTTATTATTAAAATATTTTTCAAGGGCGATAGAATGTTTTACACTTTTTTTGAATTCGTTTATGTTAGAGCCAATGAATGCGAGAACCTGCTCCAGTGATTGGATAGTATTCTTCGGATCGCCTCTGATGTTTTTCCTTATTTGGGTTACCTCATTTTCGATCTCTTCCTGGGCAACGACTAAGCCCTGTTTGTCAATAAACTCTTCCAGTAGTGTATCAGTAATCAGTTGATCAATGATTTCCTGTTTGATGGCGCTGAGTGTTTCTGGGTCTGTATTAACAAAATTTTTCATCCTATTAATTAACACATCTTTTGTTATTTTTTTGCCATTAACAATCGCTACGACATCGTCATTTTGATTTTTTGTTTCTCCAGAAAATAGCTGTGATTGTGGCAAAGCTAAAACCAAAAATAACAAAATTGGAAATAGCCTATTCATGCATTCTCCTTACTGAATGTATAATATTTATAAAATTGGATTTCATAACTTCTGTAGCAAATATACAAAGCCCCATAGAAATTGTCAAATTGAATACGCTGTTTGAATTATGGTAACAATTTAGTTTTTTGAAAAGCCCAAATAGTTGAAAACGTCTTTGCGATAGAATGTAGGAGTAATTCATGAATTGCTCCTACATTGCGTGATACCGCCGTCATTACTGGAATTTTTCAAAAAACTAAACTGTTACTAAAAAACATTGTCGTAAAAATATGTTGAGTGATCTATTGAAGTGTTGTTCCGTGATGGTGTAGCGCAGCACCTACTTATAAGGTATTAGTTCGTAATCCATATTACCCAGCCCAATTTCCTGTGCATAGTTGATTTGAATGGTATAATTAACATTAGGCCATGCATCTTTAAAGAAGTCCTTGCCCGTACGTTCTTTAATAATATCGGTTGTTGCTTTTTCAATAGCAACGGGGTCTGTGGAGGCAATAATACCGATATCTGCAATCTCCGGTTCGAATGGCTTGTCCATGCAATCGCAGTGTTTTGTGATATGTGTTAAAAAATTGAAACAGGCAACTTTTCCCAGTTTTCCTTTTATTATGGCCAGGCAGTATTCTGCGATCTTCTTTTGAAGGTTGGCTGTACTCTCATTCCATGCGATTTTCACGGCGTCGAACTGGCAGACGGCCAGACATTCCCCACAGCCAATACATATCTTTGGGTCGATGACAGCATAGTGTTCGTCCATTGTAATTGCCCCAACCGGACACCATCTACCGCACGTTCCGCAGGTATTGCACCGTTTCTTAAGAATTTGAGGGGTAATGCCTGAGTGTTGGGCTAGTTTTCCACCACGTGCAGAGAGTCCCATCCCAATGTTTTTTAATGTAGCGCCCATACCTGTCGCCAAATGTCCTGTTACATGGGCGATTGAAACAATGGCATTAGCCGCCCTTGCGACACCCGACACGTAGGCATATTTACAGAGCTTCTGGTTGATTTCTATCTGTACATCGTGTTCGCCAAAAAGACCATCCCCAATAATAATGGGGGCGCCGGTATTTTCATAGCTAAAACCATGTTCGTGCGCGTGTGAGATATGGTCAACCGCGTTGGTACGGCGACCTATATACAACGTATTTGTCTCTATTAAAAAAGGCTTGCCGTTAGACTCTTTTACTTTATCCACGACTGCCTTTACAATGGGCGGCTTGAGGTGGCCAATATTCCCTTTTTCGCCAAAACTGGTCTTCACCGCTACCATATCATTTTTATTAATTACATTCTTGAAATTGGCAAAATCAAACAACTGACTTGCCTTTTGCGCAAGAGAAGAAATATCTTCGCCATTTTCTACCTTGATAAAGAAGACCTTACTCTCCATCTTTTTCTCCGTAACACAAAATCTTTTTAATAAAGTTGTGATGCTGTTGAATTATAGCATGAATTGTTTTGATATATTAAGTATAAAGTACTTGGTTTATAAAATCAGCCAGAAAACCCCAAGCTTTTGAGCTTGGGGATGAATGGCTGCCCGGAGCGAAGCGGAGGCCATTCATGGGTTT
>JAGWZR010000215.1 GCA_018968795.1 Planctomycetota bacterium
AGAATCGCAGAAGTCGAGGCCTTTATATTTGAAAAACTTGATCTAGACACTAAGATCGATTTTAAGCTGGTTAGCCCTTTGAAATATTTATTTAATGTGTTCACAGATATCCAGCAGAATCTGAGTGAAAAAGTAAATAAGTGTAATACCGATATTAAAAGTATTGAACGATTCGAAACTCGTCTTAAGAACAAAAAGCAGGATATGCGGGAGTACACGGTAAAATATAAAGATGAAATTAAGCTTGTGTTCTCGCGATTAAAAGAAAAATTAGATAACTTTTTGAATTCATATGTTACGATAAAATCAGTCATTCTCTCCAAGGTTGGACGGGAAAAAATTGAGGAACGATTTAAAAGGGAAGTGTATGGACTTTTAAATCCACAAACTGATCTTGATCGGATTATTGATGATGTGGTGGATTATGTGGCGAGAAACAACCGTTCTCTATGGGATCTGGCGAGAGATCACATCGAGAAGGAAGTGGGATACGACCGCAGGGTTGGAAGTATCCTTGACGGACACGCCGAACGGCACTATGATGATCGGAGACATGATATCGAGGTAGCCTTGAAGTCACGCTCTAAAGAGTTCAGAGAATTAGACATCGAACGGGAATCGGAAAGATTAAACAGTTCGGTTCAGGGCGGGTTTATTAGTTTTTTGGTAACGGAGACATTCGCCATCGGCATCGGAGTCGGGATTACAATGATGTTTTCATTTATTGTACCCCCTCCAGTTATTATTGGAATTTCTGTGGCATTGGCAGCTGTTGGACTTGCCATCTTTCCTCAAAAGCGGAAGACGTTTCGCAATGAATTTATAAAGCGGACCGATGCAATTTGCGAACGATTCGTCGAGTTTATGAAGTTCGAAATTGACAAGGCCATTGATCGTGTAATCGAAGATATTAGCAATAACATTTCATCATATCGCGACCTCCGTTGGACGGAAAGAGAGGAAATGGTAAGGCAGGTATCAGAAGTGAACTCATTATTAGAAAATGTAAAGAGCCTTATGCGGAAAAGCGGTTTAAGCTAAGGAGAAAATCTATGCGAATAATAAGAAGTTTTTTGGTAATGGCTTGTCTCGTGTTAGTTTCCTATTCGGTATTTGCAGCAAACTATTGTTTGAATTGTTTTGACCAAATCGATGAAAATGAGAAATATTGTGTCGTATGTAAAACAAAATTTTCTGTCGATGAATTAAAGACGCAAGAAGAACAGTTGATTCACGCTGTAACCGTTTCCCGGGGAAACTATCAAAAGGCACTCAACGAATTAAAACAATATTATCAAAACGCCGGCAATCAACTAAGACTCCAGAAAGCACGCAGAGAATTAGACGAATTGGAGAAAGTGCCCCAGCCGTTGTATACTGATGAAGGATTGGGGAATGTGCGGGTAGGAGTGAAATCACGCGATATTGAGGATGCCAACATTTTATTTAAAGACGCCCTGATGTACAAAAAGGCGTTCAGTAAGGAAAACCGGGTTATAGCCATTAAGCGCTTAGAAAAACTTATCCAGGAATACCCGGAGAGTGATAAAGTGGGCGATGCTGCCTTTGAAATTGCAGAGATATACGCCAGCGGTTACTTTAGTGATTACGAAAGCGCCGCAAGATATTACATGAAAAGCTATCAGTTAAATCCCGTCATTAAGCAGCCTGCGCTATTGAGGGCAGCCGAAATGTATGACAAAATGCTGGCAGATCCTAATAAAGCCAAGGTAATTTACAAACAAGCAGCCTTGTACAGTCCTGACGCAAAGTGGCGCAGAAAGGCACAAAACAGGTTGTCGGCATTAGAACAAGAAGCCGGTGGTAAATAGTAAGACAAACAACATGCTCTTTGGGATTGGCTACGATATTCACAAACTTGTCGAAAACCGTAAGCTTGTGTTGGGCGGGGTTGAATTTGATTATCCCTTAGGTTTACTCGGCCACTCTGATGCTGATGTAGTGCTCCATGCCGTATGTGACGCTTTGCTTGGAGCAGCAGCCCTTGGCGATATTGGAGAACATTTCCCGGATACCGACCTAAAGTGGAAAGGCATCTCCAGTAAGCACCTCCTTTTAAAAACCGTTGCCCTTGTGAGAGAAAGGCGCTACACGGTCAACAATGTGGACGTAATGATCCTTGCCCAGAAACCTAAAATCGGTTCCAAAAAATTAGAGATGAAGAAAAACATTGCAGAATGGCTTGATGTAGATGCTGGCAGGGTAAACATCAAGGCAACAACGATGGAAGGTGTAGATGCCGTTGGTCGCGGCGAGGCCATCGCTGCGCAGGCAATTGCAAGTTTATGTGAAGACCTATAATTTTAGAGGATGAGACAACTTTTAACATGGCAATCTGGAAAAGAAAGAAAAAAGCAAAAGAATCTGAAGATGATTTTCAGAAAGAAGAGATAACAGAAATATCAGCAACCGAGGCTTCTTCCGCTTCTGAGCAATCGCTTAATGCCGGAATCCCCGAAATAGCCCCAGAAGATATGAGTAGCGGAGTAATCTTGTATGGAAAAAAGGTTTCTGGCTTTTTCAGAAAGGGATTTTGGAGTGTCATATCGATTATGGTCTTGCCTCCTGTGCTGGTGTTCGCCTTTAGCATTCTAGTTATTATATGTATGCTCATCTTCCCCCTGTTGGCAGTCGTGCTGGTCTCCTCTGTGCCTATCGTCTTTGTAACCCTATTCATCTTTTTTATTGCGCTTCCCATACTATTCCCTTTGCTTGTGTTGTTCTTGCTCATTACCGGGAAAGGGAGATTATCAATCGGCTCGGAAGGAAATTGGTTTAGCCTCGAATTGTTTGGGAAGAGTTATTCCATAAAATAATTGTTGTAAGAGACTGGTTTTAAACCTGTCTCTATTTGGTAATAACCTTGATTCCACCCATATAAGGCCGAAGGACATCCGGAATTATGATGGATCCGTCCTTTTGCTGGTAAGTCTCAAGAAGCGCAATAACTGTGCGCGGCAAAGCAAGTCCAGAGCCATTCAAGGTATGCACAAACCGCAGTTTGCCGTCCTCGTCCCGGAAACGTATGTTAATGCGCCTTGCCTGAAAGTCTTCAAAATTACTGCAGGATGAAACCTCTAGAAATTTATTTGTTCCGGGCGCCCAGACCTCAATATCATAACACTTTGCCGCCGCAAAACTCATATCCCCCGTGCACAACTTTGCCACCCTGTATTCAAGTCCAAGGAGTTGGAGTATCTTTTCTGCATTCCCAAGCAAAGATTCCAATTCATCATAAGATGTTTCTGGTTTTACGATTTTAACCAATTCTACTTTATTAAATTGATGAACTCGTATAATGCCCCTTGTATCTTTACCATAAGAGCCGGCTTCGCGCCGAAAACAAGGGGTGTAGGCTGTATAGTAAAGGGGAAGGTCTTTATAAGAAAGAATCTCATCGCGATGGATATTGGTCACAGGCACCTCTGCCGTGGGGACGAGGAACAGGTCATCTACAGCCGTTCGGTACATGTCCTCTTCTAACTTCGGTAATTGCCCCGTGCCTGTCATGGATGCACGGTTGACAAGAAACGGTGGAAACAATTCAGTATAGCCATGTTCGCTGGTATGAAAGTCTAACATAAAAGAAAATAAGGTGCGTTCTAGCTTTGCGCCAAGCCCTTTTAGCAATATAAAACCGGAGCCAGCTATCTTGGACGACCGTTCAAGGTCTAGGATGTTTAAGATGCGCCCCAGTTCCCAGTGTGGGAGAGGGGTAAAATCAAATGCTTTCCGTTGTCCCCATGTCTTGACGACGACATTATCTTTTTCATCCTTGCCAATAGGCACATCTGCCGCAGGAATATTGGGGATGCGAAGCAGTAAATTATTTATTTGAGGTTCCAAACCATTAAGCCTTTCCTCAAAGGATTTTATATCATCGCCAATTTTTTTTGTTTCTTCGATGATTCCGGAGGCGTCCTGTCCCTTCTTTTTTAACTCGCTGACCTCTTTTGATTTCTCGTTGCGTTTACTCTTCAATTGTTCGCAGGCGTGAATCATAGACCTGCGCTGCGTATCCAGTTCTAAGATCTGGTCTATGCTAGCGGCATTTTCGTGTTTATTGGCGATTGCCTGTTTTACCTTGTCAGGATTATTTCTGATAAAATTCAGGTCAAGCATGAATTTAAAAAGCCTCCGACACAAATTATAGTAGGCAAAAAGTTGATTTCCAATAGTCGAAAATTATACGAAAGTAAAGCAAAATTATAAAGTATAAAAAAGAGAATAATTTCTTTTGTTGAAAAGAACTGTTTATATATTTAAAATTACGTCATGGACAACAAAATCTCACGAAGAACTTTTCTCAAGACGGGCATTGCTGT
>JAGWZR010000005.1 GCA_018968795.1 Planctomycetota bacterium
TGAAGAGTGGTGTGATTAGAGACGCAAAGACAGTTTGCAGTATTTTAATGTGTCTCAAGTTAAATGTTGAAGCACGTTCAGCATGACACCTTGCTTTGTGTTGACTTCGCTCTTCGCTGATTCAATCGTCCTCGATTGAACCGAAATATTTGGAGTGTTGACATTTCGTAATACTATTCCAAACCCTTTCATTGTTCAAAACGTGTGGTTCAATCTGCAAGATTGAACCAGTCTCCAGTCTTGAAGTTTGAAATGTTCTATAGGTAGGAGCCGTCTCCCGACGGCGACCGGTAATTCACAACGACGTGCATGTGCCCGGTCGCCAACAGGAGTTGGCTCCTACCAAAGACATTGAAATTCCTTAACGTCAAGGCAAAAAACTCTTTTCCCCGTAGAAACTTTTTAAATTTCACCTATTTTTGCGTTACATAATCCACCTTCCTTTTATTTCTTCCTTGCACATTAAAATTTTTTTTATATAATTTATTTTTCGTTTTTAATGATTTCGCACTTACAATACCTTTTACACCATTTTTGGCTTATATTTGTTAAAGTGTTAAGCGTTTCCTAGCGCTTAATAGCGTAAATTAACAATAGTATTTTCGTGCCGGAAAGGCCGTAATTCCGCCCATTTATTGTTTTATAAAAATATCTTATTTGTGATTAATGACTTATGATAAACATGCGCCCGTAGCTCAGCTGGATAGAGCAACGGTTTCCTAAACCGTAGGTCAGACGTTCAAATCGTCTCGGGCGCATTAATTTAATTAAAATGGTGATGGCATGATTGATTTGCACACGCATACATTATTCTCTGACGGCGTACTGTTACCCGCAGAATTGATTCGGCGTTGCGAGGCAAAAGGCTTTCGTGGGCTGGTAATAACGGATCATGTTGATTATTCTAATATTGAGTTCGTGATACCCAACGTCTTAAAGGCCTGTAAGGAAATAGCTACTGTTTCAAAAATCAAGGTGCATGGTGGAGTTGAATTAACCCATCTTCATCCGGAACATATTAAATCTATGGTAAAAAAGGCGCGAGCATTAGGCGCATTTATTGTGCTAGTGCATGGTGAAACCATTACCGAGCCCGTCCTTCCTGGAACAAATCGCGCTGCCATAGAAGCTGGCGCTGACATTCTGGTACATCCTGGCCTTATAACAGAGGCTGATGCAAGGCTTGCCAAAAGCAACGGGATCAGACTGGAAGTCTCTGGCAGGAAAGGGCACGCTTATGCAAATGGACACGTTGTCAAAATGGCAAAAAAGGTTGGGGCAAAGCTTGTCTTCGGTTCAGATTCCCATACACCCGACGATTTGTTGGATCGTAACCGCGCCGAACGCATTGCTCGTGGGGCAGGCATGGAGGAAGAAGATATCCAGATAATTTTTAAAGAGGCAGAATCCTTAATTGGTTTATCATAGAAAGAGATGAAAAAATGAAAGAAGCTACTTTAAATGTAATAAGAACACTGAATAAGTATAAAGTCACTATCGGCATAGGTGTTGGTATTGCAGTTGCCCTTAGCGCAGGGGCGGTTTTCTTTGTCACAGAAAAGACTCGAAATACTGAGGCCGTGTGGCAACATATATGGAAAATAAATAGCGATCTTGCCGTAATACAACAAAAAGGAAAAGATGAAAAAGAGAGAACCGCCGCACTAACTACAGCAGCCGATGCTTATAAATACCTTAGAGATAATATGCCTTCCTCCAGCGTTATGCCGTGGGTGCTGTTAGAATTGGGGAATATTTATTACAGCCTCAAAAATTATGACGATGCCATTCGCGCGTATAATGATTTCTTAAATAAATACGGCGGGCATCATCTTGCGCCCATTGTAAAACAGTCTTTGGGATACGCCTATGAAGAAAAAGGACGCATGCAAGAGGCGGTCAAGCAATTTGAGGATATTTTAGCTACGAATAACTTTTTAGTTGCTGAAGCAGGATGGGATGCCGGCCGCTGTTATGAAAAATTAGGTCAAACCAGCGATGCAATCCGCTCTTATACCAAAGCAGTACAACTCTCCCCAAACAGTATTTGGGATACAATGGCACAATACCGTTTGTCTGTAATCAAATAATATGCAACAGGAAGCTTTAGAAGTAAAAGAAGTAACTTTTGATATAAAGAGGATGTTTGAAGACAAAAGGATCGATCGATACCTCGCCTCGCGCCTTCCCGATTATTCAAGAACCTTTATTCAGAAATTAGTCAAAGAAGGAAATGTACTGGTCAATGGACGTACAGTCAAAAGCAGTTATGATATACAAAAAGGTGACTTTATTTCCGTCCAGTTGCCTGTATTTGAAGAAAGCAAGATCGTACCCGAAGATATTCCTTTAGATATTGTTTATGAAGACGACTATTTAATGCTGATTAACAAGCCGTATGACATGGTTGTCCATCCTGCGGGTGGACACCCTTCCGGCACTTTAGTAAATGCATTAGCCTTCCATTGTCAAAATCTTTCTCAAGTAAATGGGCCATTAAAAGCAGGCATAGTACACCGCCTGGACAGGGACACAAGCGGGATTATGCTGGTGATCAAGAGCGATGCTGTCCATTCACACATCGCTATGCAGTTTGAAAAAAGATATATCAAAAAGGAATATATTGCCATAGTAGAGGGCGAGGTTAAGTTCGATTCTGACGAGATTCATTTACCTATTGGAAGACATAAGAATGAGCGGCAAAAGATGGCTGTAAGACGTGATATTGGTAAAGAGGCTATATCTATTTATGAAGTAATAGAACGTTTCCGAGGTTATACATTGGTAAAAATAATGCCCAAGACAGGCAGAACACACCAAATCCGCGTACATATGCGTTCACTGGGACATCCCGTCGTTGCTGATTTTATGTATAGCAATCTTGAAGCCTGCTACCTTTCAGACCTATTGCAGAAGGAAAGAGAACATGGAGAAGTTCCAATCATCGAGAGGCAGGCGCTCCATGCGCATAGGATTGAATTTTTTCATCCTATCCAGAACAGGAAAATGGAATTCCATGTAGACCCGCCCGAAGATATATCATGTCTTGTAAAGGCACTGAGGGAAATACGGCCTTATAGAAACGGCGACAATTAACAGCGGTTGCGAGTCAGTAGAGATTAGATATCTGACCACCAATCCCTGACCCTAGTAAATTGTTATTCCCAAAACAAATTCATTGATTTTCATCAGTAATTGGTGTTATAATTCGCTAGCTTTAAGAATTTTTTTAAGGAGGCATAAAACATGTTTAGTATGCCAGGTGGTTGGGAGTGGCTTATTATCCTGATTGTGGCGCTTCTGATTTTTGGAAAAAGACTTCCAGAAGTAATGAAATCCCTGGGAAGAGGCATCGTAGAGTTTAAGAAAGGCGTCAAGGGGGTTGAAGAAGAAGTGGACAGTGCCAGCAATAAAAGCACGTCGAAAAAGATAGAAACTGAAAAAGACGTCACCAAACAGGAAAATAAGTAACTGATTTAAAATTTATGTTCAGGAATTTTGCTATAGGGGCACGGTGCGTCGTGCCCCTACAGATTGATATTTGGGGTACGTAGTTGCCGAAAGTCTAATTCAAAATCAATTTTTAAAATAAGGGTATTAATCATGAGAGACAAGAGAAGACAAAGGCTATCATGGCGCAGTAAGCGTGCAAATCACGGAAAGATGGGATGCAAGGGCAGAAGAGTCGGTAAATATAAATAGGTTTTATAGTATGCAAGAACCGCCTTTCCCTGATTTATCATTTCATATCGGGGGACTTTTCTAGTCCCCTGTTTTACTTATACGATCCATACAAATCTGCATGGCTTTCGATGTGCAAGCAACACCACATAACCAAGTTCGACATTTCCCAAAGTCCTCCCAAGGCAAAATATACCAATCAAGCTGGTATAAAACAAACCACCGTCCCTCCCCCTTTTTAGTAAAGGGAGAACAAGGAGAATTGTTTGGGATATTTTCTACAAATTTATTGGTAAAGCACCAATTTAGCTATCGAATTTCACATTATTTTGTCAATATTATAGAGCAAATTCAGCAGTATTCTAATTTGGTACTTCATCCTTTTTAATAACTTGCAAAAGCATTCTTTTATCAAGTATCAAAGCTCGTTAAATCGATATCAAAACAAACCTCTATAATAAATTGACAAATGTACTTTTTTCCTGTAGAATTTTTTTTATTAATTTATCTGAAAATATTTACAAAATTTAAAGAAGGATTTTAAAATGAATCGCCACCCTATCAAATATTTCACTTTAGGCACCATACTCGCGGTCAATATATCCGTGTTTTTTTGCGCACTTTTTATGCAAGCAAAATCTGTTCAAGGACAACATGCTGGTGGAGGTATTATAGATACTACCAAACAACCTGGCGCACCAAGTTTTCACCAATCCTTCGCTCCTTATGAAGGAACTATACAAATACCTTGGATTGACGAGAAACCAAACCCGATCACTGTCAAAGTTACTGAAGTTACCACCTATGAAATTCCTGTGGATGAGAAAAAATTTAATGAAAAGAAACTGACAATTGAAGACCTTGAGCTAAAAGAAGTAGCAAATAACTCAGAAATTAACTTCCATCAGGTTGATTGCCTTTTTTTCAAAATAATAAAGCAAACCCAGGTTCGCACGATAGAAAATCTTAGTTGTAAACGTGAAAGGGAAGGAACGCAATATTGGCTCTCCGATGGGAAAAAATATGTTGAATGGGGAAAATGGTCGAACTGGAATCCTGAAAAAGTAGATAAAAATATAGAAATGGCAGAAAAGAAACCTTAAGTTGTTTCACTGTATATAATTTTTGGATACACCAAAAGGGATACAATATCGTATCTCTTTTTTATTCATATTCAAAAGGAGGCTTCATTGAAGTTTGTATATTCCCTTTTTATTACGTCCATGATCTTGCCGCTATTGTCATGCAACACTCTCCTAGCAAAGGAGCCCAAAAAAGAAGCACAAAGTCCACTTCAAAAAAAGGATTCTTCATCAAAAACCGCAGAAAATGTTACCAACAAGAATAAGCTTTGTCCGGCGTGTAATAGAATATACCCAGGAGACATAAACTTCTGCAGTATCGATGGCAAACAACTTGTTGAAATTACTGAAGAAGACCTCGTATGTCCGACCTGCAAAGAAAAAGCAGACCCGGGCGAAAAATTTTGCAAAAAAGACGGCTCCCAACTTATTCCCAAATCTTCAGCTAATAAAAAAACATCTGTACCTGACAAAAAAATAGAAATTAACCTTTCTCCAGATGCTACACAAGAAGAAAAGACGAAAGCAGCCATGTACCACTTTATGGAGGGAAATCGACTGCGCGAAGAAATGAATGATTTTGAAGGAGCCTTAGAGGAATACAAGAAAGCAGAAGCATTAAATCCAGAACTTCCATCTCTTCATTTTCATATGGGAGGAATTTATTGGAAGCTTGGAAATCAGAGGGAAGCCCTAACGCATCTCGACAAATGTAAAACATTATTAGAAGCACAACCACCCGAAACGAAGTTAGATGAAAATTATCAAAAGATATTGCAGGGCGTTAAAGTTTACCTCAATAAATTAGAAAAAGGGCTAAAACCATCCGAAAAGAACCAACGCAAAGAGTTAACTCTGGCTGAACGAGATGAAAAGATGAAAAAAGCCCTGGTTGAAAACCGTGAAAAATGGAGTGAAATGATATTAATTCCTGCAGGAAAATTTATTATGGGTACAACAGAAGACGAATTCATTCCTGAAGAAACTCCACAACATGAAGTATATTTAGACGCATACTATATTGATAAATACGAGGTCACTAATGCCCAATATTGGGAATTTTTGCAATACCTTAAAACTACCGGTGACCATAGCAAGTGCTTTCCTGGAGAACCAAAAGGAAAAGACCATACACCAGGCACACCACACACCGGTTGGGACTATCCATATTACGATTACCCCGACTATCCTGTATGCCGTGTCGACTGGTACGATGCTTATGCCTTTGCAGCATGGGCAGGAAAACGTTTGTCCACTGAGGCTGAATGGGAAAAGGCAGCAAGAGGAACGGATGGACGCAGATTCCCATGGGGAAATGTGTGGGACGCTAAGCGATGCAATGTCGGTACTGATGCACCTTTGTCTGTAGGTAGTTTTGAATATGGGAAGAGCCTGTATGGGTGCATGGATTTAATCGGCAGTGTTTCAGAATGGTGCAACGATTGGTATCATCCGGAATACTATCAAAACACTCCCAGTGTAAATCCTAAAGGACCGGAAACAAGCACCGGCTTACGAATAATTAAAGGGGGTTCGTTATTTGCGCCTTACGCATATAAAATGCGATGTGCTGTAAGGATATTTGGAAAACCTGAGGACAGAAACAAAAGCATTGGTTTCCGATGTGTAAAAGATTATAAACCCAACTCTGATAAAAATATCAAAGAGGTCAGTAACGAAGATAAAAACGTACACTAATATTCTATCTATTCAAAATATTAGACACATTCATTCAGAAAGATTTAAGCCTTCATAATATTGCGAGGTAGGTTCATCCCTGTAAATCCTCGCAAAAGCCGCCTTAGCATGATTATAAGAATTATAGTCACCTTGGGCGCTTACTCGATCGCCTTTCATCTCATAGGCCTTACCTCGGTTTAGATAAGCATTGGCATAATCGTGATCTAATATAATCACCTTTGTAAACTCGTTAATAGCCTCGTTTGCACGTTTCTTCTTCAAATAAATAACCCCTAAATTATAATGCGGTGCAATTAATTTAGAATTAGCTTTCATTGCATGCTTATACTCCACTATAGCATCATCCATTTTATCTAACTTATTATAAATATTCCCAAGGTAATAATGTGCATTGGCAGGGTTTGCCCCCAATGCTAATGCCTTTTTTAATGCCTTGAGAGCATCATGATATGAACCTTTTACAAAAAGAGAAATCCCCAAATTAACATACGCATCCGCATGATTTGGATTCATTTCAATAACCCGCTTATACTCAGAAATGGCTTCTTCCAAGCATTTTGTTCGATAATAAACGATTCCGAGGTTAAAATGCGCTTTCTCATAATCCGGTGATATCTCAATCGCTTTTTTGTACATTTCTGCAGCTTTATCATGGCTGTTAATGTCCTGGTACAAAACTCCGAGATTGAAATATGCCTCTACCTTTTTAGGATCGAGCCCAATCGTCGTTTCATATTCTCTCTTTGCTTCATCAAAGAGATTGCGCTTATAATAAGTCAAACCCAATTGAAAATGCGCATCTGCATTATTAGGATCTTTTTGTACTTCTTTCAAGCAAACCTTAAGCTCATCCTCAGGTACCCCTATCTGCATACTTACTTCGGACAACCTTTGATAAGCTTCTGAATAATCAGGCTTAAGTTGGGTAGCGATATTAAACGCTTCTAAAGCCTTTTCCAGATTCCCTTTTTTATAATAGGCATTTCCCAGCTTATAATAAATCCCAGGCTGCTTCTTATTTTTTACAAGTAACTTCTTATATTCTTCGATAGCCTCATCCCATCGCCCTTCATCATAATATCTATCGCTAGACAGCGAAGGTTCCTTGGCGTACCCATAATATTGTGAAAATAAGATCAAACTAAATACTAAAATTGATAGGCGCTTGAACATTATTAATTCGATTTCAATTCCAATTCTTGATCTTTCGTCTGACCCTTCAACGTTGGCACTGATTTCAAGAACATCTCCTTGATCTCGTCCTGTTTATAAACCACTGCAGGATCTTTCCCAGTCCTCCACTTTGTAATATACGAGTAGGAGATATAATCACTATAAGCCTTACTGTGATCGCCTTTCATTGTATAGATTTGAGCCCTGTTGTAATAGGCGTCTTCATAAAGGGGATCGATCTTCTTGGTTATCTTATCATACCATTCCATAGCCTTGTCAAGCCGATCCATCCTGTGATAAATCACGCCAATATTATATGCAGCATTCACATATTTAGGGTTCTTTTCCAGTACTGCCATATTCTCTGTCAATGCCTCGTCATATCTGTTTTGCAAAGCAAAAATAATTGCCCTTTGATAACGAGCATCAAGGTTATCAGGATTTATTTCCATTGCCTTATTATAGTTTGCAATCGCCTCCTCGAACTTCTTTTCTTTCAGACTGATTAAACCGAAAACAACATAAGCATCAGAATACTTTGGGTTAACTTCAAGGGTTTTGTTGAGTTCTTTTATAGTTTCATCAACCTTTCCCTGCTTGTGAAATGCTACCGCAAGATTATAATGTGCATTATCGTAAGAAGGATTAATTTCAGCAGCTTTTTTAAACATTGCTTCAGCATCTCCATATAAACCCATATCTAGATACCCCACCCCTAGATTAAACATAATGTAAGGATTCTTCGGATCGAGTTCCAACGCCTTTTTATATTGTTCAATGGCATCTATATCCTTTTCTAATTTATGGAAAAAGACGCCAAGATCTACGTAAGTTAGCGGATTTTCAGGATTATTTTCAATAGCCTTGACTCTTTTCCGAAATTCATCATCAGGCGCACCAATCTTGACAAATGTTTCTGCCAGCTTCTTGTGGGCGTCAATGTAGTTTGGATTGATGTCAATTGCCTTTCTGAAATCAATCGCAGCCTCTTCTAACTTGTCCTGCTCAAGATATACTGCTCCTCTTCCATAATAAGCTTCCATAAGATTTGGGTTGGATTCTATAGCCTTTGTATACTCAGCCAAAGCCTCATCCATTTTTTTTTCTTTTATTAAACTCTCTGCAACTTCAATATGGTTTTTTCCGCCCTTCCCACAGGATAATGGCAGGCAAAATAAAGCTAAAAATATAAAAGGATATACGTATTTATGTATTTTCATAAACTTCTCCACTCAAGTTTAACAAAAGAATTTCCTGATAAAATTTAGTCCAGCTAGTATATTTAAAAATTCTATGTTTTCAACCATTTAATAAAAAAAAGGAAGCTGTGCAAACTTCGCACAGCTTCCTTTAGATAATAAAATCCTACAAAAATCAATCTACAAATTAATGAGTAGGCTCTCTCATTGACCTAGCCCCTGGATCCTCGTGTCCCTCGCCATGATGAGGTTTTCCACCCCCCATGCCCAACTCTTTTATCTTCCTGTTGATGTATTCAACTTCTTCAGCAGGTGCATGATGAGTATCTAACCAACCTGGATCTGGACACAAATCGAAAATGGTCTTTCCAGGATGATTCTTTACGATGTAAGGACCAGTCAACTGATCAAGCCATTCGCCAGTCTTCCAGAAATTCTCTGGAACCCAGGTAATGCCAACCTTCTTCTCCAACGCAGCAAGTCTCCTTGCCTGTGAAGAATCCTGTTTTACGTTGACCAACCAACGATCCATACCGAACGAACCATCAGAGTACGTAGCATCGTTCCATGAACCATGCGCCATACCCTTCATGATGTAGGTCTGGAAATATCCAACGCTCTCGAAGCATAGCCTCTCAATATCTGAGCAGTTAGACATCCTAAATTCTCCAGACTCACCAGTCTTACCACCAAATGCTGGATCATCATGATAAGCGCCGATCTTCAAGCTCCACACGTGCTGACCTGACCAGTCAGGACAAAGATCTTTTGGCATAGGATCATTTATACCATCCTTTACAAGGTCTTCAGCAACCTTGAAGGTTTCACGATACTTCAAACCAGCATCTTTGCATGCCTCATCCAATGCCTGTAAGTTTTCCTTAGCAAACCTTGGTGAATGGCAATCGTCGCAAACTGAGGCCCAACGTTCTCTCTTCTCTTTCCAAATTGGTGCGCCACGGTCAGCCATGGACATACCCATACTGGTGTATACAGTGCCAAATCTCTGTACGTTGTGATGACCGCCCCTCATGTGACAATACTGGCAGGTAGGACCAACATAATCTGCATCTGCCAACTTCTTTGTCCAATCGAACTGCTTTGGATCCCATTTGTTTACCTGATATACTACACCATGGAGACCGATATCATATGCTTCCCAGTCCCTGTGGTCTTTACCCCAGTGGCATGTCTTGCACTGTTCTGCATGCCTTGCAACTGCAGGGCTGAACTGATGTCTCTGGTGACAGGTGCTACATCTTTCTTCTGAGCTTGTGTGACAGAATGTGCAACCAGCCGTATCTCCTGGCGGCCTCTCAATAGACCACGCGCATTCAACCTGAGCAAAGCTCGAACAGGAAGCATGGGAACCGATACCACCCTGACCCTGCTCGCTGTACTGCGTCTCATGACAGTCGCTTGTGCCACAGGCCTTTGATGATGGCATGGTCAATTTCTGGTGGTTATTTCCATGACAGGTATCGCAACCTGTTGGGCTTGGTTCCGCCTTTGAGTGGGCACTCTTCTTATAATCCCTTACGATACCAGGGGTCATAACAGAGTGACAACCAATACACTGCTCGTTTTGAAATGTTCCCTTAATTGGGTTTGAAGGTCTTACCTCATCCCTGTTATACGTATAATCTGGTATGTAATAACGGTAAGCAGGCAATGTCCTCCAGAATTTGCTGAATTTGCCAGGATAAGGCGGTGGGTTCTCATGCTTAGGATACCCCATGTATTTTGCTCCCAAACCAGAGAAGAACACCTTACCATTGTTATCTGGCTCACCAATTTGTCCATAGACTTCGTGAGGTACCCAGTGGGTGATAATTTCTACTGCTTTTGCCTCTTTGGTCATCAGGTTGGAAACCACACCCATTGTTCCAAAACCTATTAATGCTGACGCTAAAGTTACTTTCAAAAATTTATGCATGATACTTTAAACTCTCCTCCTTTCTCATTATTCGTACGCCACAATCATCATTAGATTGCGTTACATAATAATAATAAAATAACATACCCATTAACCTTGCAAACCACCCCCTTTCAAGTATTCCAAAATAAATTATCAGTATAATAAACCATAATAATTTATCACATTTCCAAGAAAAAGCATTATACTTAATTTAATATCTAAGTCAATATAAAAAGTTAACTATTTTTAATTATTTAAATAAATTATATACCCTTATCAGAGTTAACACTTTTAACAAAAATTAGCCTTTTGCACCCACAACTAATTGCCCTAAAAATTCACCAACATACTTTACCAATTTTTCATAAGGCTCATTTGAGTACTTTTCAATTTCTCTTATAATAGCGCTACCCACAATAACCCCATCTGCAACTTTCCCAATCATTTTCGCCTGTTCTGGCGTTGAAACACCAAAACCAACTGCAATGGGTGTATTCGTTATCTGCTTGAGCTTATTGATATTTGGAACAATGTCTTCCGGCAATTTATCTCTTACCCCTGTTATACCTACCACAGAAATATAATACAGAAAGCCCTGAGACTTCTGTGTTATTAAAGCCATACGCTGCTCCGTCGTTGTCGGTGCGACGAAGCAGACGATCTTAAAATCATTTTTCCTTGCTGTCTCAAATACCTCATTGTTTTCTTCCACAGGCAGGTCAGGAATGGTTAAACCATCTAGTCCAGCCTTTACTGCATTTTCAATAAAAGCCTGGCATCCTCTTTTATACACAGTACTATAAGATACCATTGAAACAATGGGTATTTCAGACTTTTTGCGCAAATCTGAAACCATATCTAAGGTGTGCGAAACTTTTATACCTCGAACTAAGCTTCTGTAATAGGAAGCTTGAATAATAGGGCCATCTGCAATAGGGTCTGAAAAGGGAATACCAAGTTCTATAATATCGGCCCCCTTTTTTTCGAACTCTAAAATTAAAGCCTTCGTGGTTTGCAGGTCTGGATCACCAGCAGTAATAAAAGGAATAAAGGCGGGTTTTTTCTTGTTTTTTAAGTCTCGGAATTTTTTATCAACCCTGTTCATCAGAATCCGTTATTCAGCACCAAAGAACACATCCGCATGAAAACACTTCCACACCACATGTTCTCTGCAAAACATCAAATTTTATATCCAAGTTTCTTTGCAACCTCGAAGGAATCTTTATCGCCACTACCTGACAGACATATAACAATTAACTTATCTTTGCTTAACTTTGGGGAAAACTTCATGGTATAAGCAATGGCATGCGCTGCCTCAAGGGCGGGAATAATCCCTTCCAACCGCGCACATTCCTGAAAGGCATTTACAGCCTCATCATCTGTAATCGAAACATATTCTGCCCTTCCAATATCTTTTAAATAGCTATGCTCTGGACCAACACCCGGATAATCCAATCCTGCAGAAATTGAATGAACTGGCAATGTCTGGCCATCTTCATCCTGCAACACATAGCTTGCGCTCCCGTGTAAAATACCGATTTTGCCACTGGTAAGTGTCGACGCATGCTGACCAATTTCAGGGCCGAGCCCTCCAGCTTCAACACCAATCATCCTTACTTCTTTATCCCCAATAAAAGGATGGAATAATCCCATCGAATTACTGCCCCCGCCAACACACGCAATTAAATAATCTGGAAGTCTATGCTCCTTTTCTAATATTTGTTTCTTCACCTCTCTACCAATTACTATCTGAAAATCTCGAACCATCATAGGGTAAGGATGCGGGCCTACAACTGATCCTAAAATATAGTGGGTATGCCTTACCGATGCCATCCAATCCCTGAATGCCTCATTTGTAGCATCTTTCAAGGTCTTTGAACCGCTTGTTACAGGTATAACTCTCGTCCCCAAAAGCTTCATTCTAAAGACATTCAACGCTTGGCGTCTCATGTCTTCTTCACCCATATACACGTCACATTCTATTCCAAACATAGCTGCAGCGGTTGCAGTAGCCACTCCGTGTTGTCCAGCCCCAGTTTCTGCAATAATCCGCTTTTTACCCATCCTAATAGCAAGTAATATCTGTCCTATTGTGTTATTTATCTTGTGAGCACCTGTATGATTCAGGTCTTCCCTCTTTAAATATATTTTTGCGCCTCCAAGCTTTTTTGTTAATCTTTCAGCATAATACAGCGTTGAGGGACGTCCCACATATTCTTTTAGATAATACTCCAACTCCGCATTAAAAGCTGGATCATCTTTTGCCTCTAAATATGCTTTTTCTAATTGGTCTAAAGCGGGCATTATGGTCTCTGGAACAAACTTCCCACCAAAGCGTCCAAAATGGCCCGTCTTGTCTGGAAAACTAGTCACTCCAGCCAAATCTTCGCGTTCCAACTTTCGAGATTTTAGTGTTGTCGTTGTCATAGTTAACACCACCTTTTGTTTTTTACTAAATTTTCATTTCCTTACTAAAACTATAAACAAAATGAGGGTAGCAAACAGTTCTTTTCTGCTACCCTCATCGTTTAATTTACAACTAACCTGATTTCAAACCAAATTAGTGATGCGTTTGAACAGGAGCATCAGCATTTGCACGGTGAGGAATATCAGTCCTCTTGAACCATTCAACATCTATGTCGCCTGGTTTTCTCTTCCACCCTGGGAGCAGATCAGAATATTCTCCATGTTGCCAGAATGCCTCAGATTTATGCTCTAAACCAATCTTCTTCTCAATTGCTGCGAACCTTCTTAATTTAGCAGCCTCTGTCTTGATTTCGATCAACTTTCTATCCGTTTCGAAAGCACCGCCGTTTCCATACGTTGCGTTGTACATACACATATGGGCTAATGCCTTGTATGTGTTACCTATCAGATAGCAAATCATTTCGAGACCAAGACGCTCAATGTTCGAAGTTGCATAGAATCTTGGATCACCGCCTGGTAACAAGCTGAAGGTATAATGCCCATACCAGTCTGGAGGTGAACCCTCTGGCATTGGATCAACAACACCATCCAAGAAACATCCAACGATTACAGCAGCGGCTTCCCTCCACTTCGTGAAGCTCAAATTAACACCAGCATCCATCTCTTTCAGTTTGTCAGCAGCAAACCTAGGAGAGTGGCAATCCTGGCACTTTTTTATCCAAGCATCTCTCTTTGCTTTGTGCTTTGGTGCTCCACGATCAACCTGGAACATACCCATATCGCTATAAATGGTCCCAAATTGTTGCGGGTTATGATTTCCATCCTGCATGTGGCAATATGCACATGTTGGAACCCTGTAATTTCCCTTCTTTGCAGGCTTACTCCAATCCATTGTTGCAGATTCGGCTTCATACAAGCAACCGTGAATGGAATCAGAATACATCTTCCATTCATCATGATCGACACCCATGTGGCAGTATCTGCAAGCGGTTGGCTTCCTTGCTTCTGCAGGGCTAAATACGTGCCTTGTATGGCAACCATCGCACCTGTTTTCTGCAATAGCATGACACTCAGCGCAACCGGCAACTTCTTCTGCAGGCTTTCCTGTCTGCCATGCAAATTCCAAAGTGTTTACAGTAAATGCATGAGTATGTGACCCCAAACCACCAGCCCTGTGTTCAGATGTCTCTTTTGGATGACACTCATTACACTGCTTCCAAGTAGGCATAAAAAGTTTTTGGTGATCGTTACCATGACACTTATCACAACCAACTGCACCTTCAAATGGCTTTCCATCTTTTGTTACGATACCCCTTCTAATTTCTGCATTACCATGTGCGCTCTTCTTCCAGTCCTTTACAATGGTAGGAGTCTGCACAGTATGGCACAGAACACACTCTTCACTCTTATAGACCCCTTCAGTCTGACTACCAGATGTCCAATAATGCTCTGGATCGTACCAGCGAATTGAAGGTATGAACTTCAAAAATGATTTGTATGGACCCCACGCATCAACATATTGAGGCGGAGTATATTTTGCCGTCAATCCAAATACATACAATGTACCGTCGTTGTCTGGACCAACCGCTTGACCAAACACCTGTGATGCTACATCCTGAAATGTAGGACCTTCAGCCTTTGCAATACCATTTCCCATCGTACAGGTTAGCAATGTCACCCCTGCTATAGCGAGCGTTGCTCCTACCACTTTGGATAACGGCTTTTTCAAAATTTCAAGCATTACACCTCTCCTTTCTTAACGTATGCTCTAAAACTATATTTATTATTCCACATGATATCAATAAACAACTATCGATAACCATAAGATACAACTTTAGCTTAACCAAACCACCCCCTTCCTCCTTTTCCCATCCACTAATGATTGTTTAAGATATTGCTTATCACTCAATACAAAGCTTTTTTATTATACATTCATAGCAAATCTTGTCAAGCACATTTTTATGAAATATACCCCACTTTTTACTCATCCTTCTTCTGTAATTTTCACCATCGCTAACAATCCAAAAACAGGAAGAGCTGGGTAGTGGGGGAAGCCCACGAGACCCAGCTCTTCATTTCATTACTTCTTGTTTTCCGTTACCTGAACCTATCTTGATTTCTCACAAGAACAAAGCCTAAGAACGTATCTAAAATCTTATGCCTTATTTCGCATGATATCCAGCATAGAAGTCAGGACCCTGGATGTTATCCCATTGCGCGCCAATATCTATCCACTCTACAAACAAATACCTCTCATCCTGGGTAAGGAACTTATCATGCATTACCCTTCCTGCAACCGGGAATACATTCTCCTTCGGATCAAACTGGCTTAACTTCTCCTCATACAGCCTCCACGTTAACAAGCTGTTGATCGCCGCCGATGGATTGACATACTTTCCACCAACATTGGGATCCTTACCCCTCTGCGACTCAAGGAGGCTATTGTATGCACGGCTGAATGCCGCTACGCCATCAACGCTCACCGGCTCTATGCCTCCGCTTAAATCCGGCGGATTGCTGGCATTGTGACATCCCGCGCACTTCGCATCGATAATCGGCTGAATATCCCTTCGGAAATCCACCGTTCTCCTCTTCTCATCCGTTAACCCTTCCACGGGCTGTGATGTCGTACCCGATGGACCTCCATAGTATACGTCCGATGGCACCACAACATCATCACCATGCTTCACGCCCTGATAGATACCATTCTTGTCAAACTTCAGGTAACCAAAGGCAAACGGTGAATCATAGTGGCTCCTGTCATCATACCACCAATTGTACAACGCCTTGGTGTGTTGGTTCTGAAACGCACGGCCTCTGTAGGAACCATCATGACATCCACTGCATATCCTGCCATGATATGGCCTCAAGTACGCCCACGTCAACGCCGTTTGCACCGCCATACCCCGCTCATCCAAATTCTGGATTAAATAAGGAGTATCGGCTGTCTGGGAGGTCACTATTGAACCATCATCCTCCACATACTGATACCCGATGATCCTCCTCTGCTGGAATGCCGTCCCTGAGTTCGAGCTTGACCTGCTTCCTCCTACAAGGTGGCTTCCCGCACCTACCTTGAACCTGCTAGCATCAGGCTCAACGCATTGTGTCCCCTCAACAATCCTAACCGCCTTTATATCCCCAGGCTTCGTTACCTTCGCCCTCTGGTGAGGATATGGACCCACTGGTAAATCCGTTAACGTCGTATCAAAACAAATCCATGTACCCCATGAATGCGGATAACCCTCCACCTTCACCTGGTCAAATGGCTGATACGTAACGGTAGTCACACCAAAGTTCTTTCCTGCGGTAAAGGTGTTGATCCACCTTGGTTTGTACTTAATATACACGGGGGCTGGCTGATGATCGTTCCACTCAGGATCATTGTACATCAATTCCCCTGCCTTGCCTTTCTTAAAGTCAAACCAATAGATGCCAAAATCTCCCCTCTCCGCATAAGATACCAGCATCCTGTCATCGGGAAGCGGATATGGACTCCTGTACAAACCACCTTCATCTTTGCTTAACCTCTCATAGGTCTTGTTGTATGGCGCATCCCAACTCACCGCCGCTAACTGACCTACTCCCCAATTCATATACGGCGACTCTACATACACCAGCTTCCTGTCGCCAAAGGTGATCTTGGCCTGAGACCTGCCGCATGCGCCACCAATCTCACTGTCGCAGTTCCCATAGATCGGCCTTGGATACGCGCCATCCCAGTTGTCTACGCAAAGCATCACCCTGCCTTTTCCCTCTGCCCTGCTGCCGTTGGCCTGCACGCTTGAAAACAGTATGTTTCCATCTGGCGTAAGCGCAGGATCAAAGTTCGAGCTTACGTTGTAGGTGATCTGATCAATCGTGGTATTTAAGTTCGGAAACTCTATACCTGATAAAACGTGACCAGTAATTCTCTCTGTCACATGGCCACCCTGCGTATCTAACCTGAAAAGGTTATATGCGTAAGGATTGTGATACTCATCCATCACGCCGTCCGGTGAACCTGCAAATATGATGAACCCGGTCTTCTCTACCGTGCCGTGTTCCTTCCAGTCTCCTTCAAAGTACCTGTCTCGCCATACGATGCGACCCTTTCCTTCCTCAATACTGCCTGCCGCATAATATATCGGAGCCCTGCACGTGCCTTTGTAATCGGTCATCTGCCTTACTCCGCTACCATCTACGTTCATTTCCCATATCTGGCAGCCGCCACCTTTCTTGTGGACTCCAGCAAATGCGAACTTCTTACCGTCCCAATAGGTGCAAGGATCAAAGGCTGACGCAAAGTCATTGGTCAACACCTTCACTTCCCTTGTCTTTAAATTATACGACACGATCCTGCTGCCCTCTGACACATAGTGCGGATAATTCTGGTAAGGATCGCCCTTCGCTGTCCTGGGCGACTGCGTAAACAGCACCATTTCCACAGGACCCTGCACCTCTTTTGACATCCCGCAATAATCGGTCCATAAGGCCTTTCCCTGCTTCGAACCACCTGTCATTACCTGGTTTCCCGACGCAAAGATACTCCCACAGACCAACGCACCAGCAACGAACGCCGATGCCACCACTCCTCCTATTATCCTCTTACTCATCTGTTGGCCTTCTCCTTTCACTTTTTTCGAATGAATACAAAATTAACTCTCTTTACACAGATTGATCTTTTTATAACGCCTTCATGAACTCCACGAGGTCTTGCAAGTCTGCAGCGCTTAAGTGCGACGTCCTGCCATGCATGTCCTTGTCCGTCACCGTGTTGTTGATCGTGTCTAACAACGTCCTGGCGCTCCCATCATGGAAATACGTCCCTGACGCATAAATGTCCCTTAATGTCGGCGTGTCAAACTCCTTCACAAGATCTAATCCAATGATCGGCGTGTCGCTCTCTTCACCATAAGGATCTTCTCCAGCTTCCAATGCCTTCAGGTTATACACCTTACCCGGCGTTGACCTGAATCCCTTTACCCCTACACGACCGGTTCCCACATCATGCGTCTGGGCATCGCTAAAGAGCGCCTTCACATCCATCGCATCACCTGGATGACATTCCGCACATCCTACCTTCGGATCGTTAAATATCTTCTCGCCCCTCTTCGCAGCATCCGTCAAACTACCATCAGGATTCCTGAACGGGCTTCCCGTAAATTCCAGCGACCTGATGTAACAAATCAATGACTCCAGCCTCTCCGGCGAAAAGTTCTCGCTCCTGAACACAAACCCTGGGTCTCTTCCGCATACCCTGTCCAATGAGCTCGTCGCACCCACGATTTCATCCGGATGCCCCGTGAACCCTTCATGCCTGAACGGCGGTAAATACCTTCCACCACGAATGTACTTCACGTTCTTCCAGCTTCCCCAGCCTTCGTCTCCTAAGTCCCATATTAACCCTGTCGTTTGTCCCCTCTCATAATGACAGCTGGCGCATGCATACTCGCCCTGTAATCCCCAAGAGGCGTCGTTGAATATAAACTGTCCATACCTCACCAACTCGCTCTTGTACGGTGAGTGTTTTACCCTGTAGTGTACCTCGGGCACCGTTAATGGCTCGCCCCTGGGAAGCATTTCCCACTCCGGCCCCGTCTGGATCGTCGCCACTACCTGTGGCTCCCCTGCCCTTAACTGCCCCGCCGTCACTATCCCCACTATGCCAAGGGCAGCTATTAAACCTAATTTTAATGTTTTCGTAAACATATAAACCTCCTATCGCCAAAATACACATCTGACAAAAAGATATATTTCTTTCTCTTCCTAAACTTCTGCCTAGAAACACCTCCTTTCATCTTCGAATTTAATATTCAAGAATTCCAAAATTAATGGTCACATAGATAACCCCCGCACTTCCCCCCTTAGTTAATGTGGGAACTTCGTCGTGTGGTTTTCGATAAACTCACCATGCACGGCGCTACACCTTGAGCCTGTCGAAGGGTCAGTCGAACGATTAAAGGGGGTTGTCTATACCTAATTTAATATTAAAGAATTTCAAAGGTTATGATTTTCAGTCACACTTCGAGCGCGCTCAGTGTGATGTTATTCCGAGCGGAATCGAGGAATCTAAATTATTTATACTCCTTATCTAATTCTTTGTGTAGAAACAAAGAGCAATAGAAATGCCAAGAATTATTCAGATTTTTACTTTATGATGCAACCTATTATGAAAAAGAATGTTAAAGCAATTTCAAAATATTTTGTTACCTTGGCTTGTTTTAAAGTTTGTTTATAATAAATCTGGAAATGATTTTTATGACAAGCTTATTTGATGTTAGTCTTTTAAAATATGGAACTTAAAGCAATGCCTAAATATAGGCATACTGCGCCTATTCAATGGCAGGGATTTTGTTTCTTGTAATAGTTCACTACAGAGAATGCTGAGAAAATAAGGATGGAGAAAAAGTTTTACTACAAAAGAAATGCAAGATTCCAAAAAGAAAATATTGAAAATTAAAAAAGATTTGTTAAATAACGAAGCAATTCAATTGCTTAAAGAAATTGCAAATCAAAATATTGAGTTGAAAAGTATAGGCTAATTTGATTGAATATTACCTGAAGATCTTAATTCATTTATATTTTTATATGGATGTTTATCACTTTTTCAAAAAGTACAAAATAACTGCGGTAAGCAGTATAGATATAAAAATGTCGCCTTTCGCGTTTTCGTCAAGGATGGAATCAGACTTATCGGAGTCACCATTATCACCATCTCCAACACCCTGAATACCATGAAATAACCACCACATAATTATCATTATTCTTAACGCGTTTTCTGTAACTACCCAGCAAAACAGCCTCGCAGGATAGCAATGCATATACTAAATTCGTGTATCCAATGATATCTCAACAAGGACAGGTTATGATCATAACTATAAAATCCCTATAAATTATTACTACATAGATTCTATGGATTAGAAAATTAACAAATAGGTTTTTGAAAAACTCAATGGCTTTTTGTCCCGCCACATTCTGCCAATACTTCACACTCACAAAGCCGAGATAACTTTGATATAAAATCGCTAAAAATATCGAGAAATAATTATGCAAACGCAATCGAAACAATCTTTTACTCAACGGTTGAAAACCTTGATTATTGGGAGCGCCCGTAGCCCCCACGATCGGGGAATTTTTCATAAACTTACGCTGATAGCATTTTTTGCCTGGGTTGGATTAGGGGCAGACGGGCTCTCCTCCTCATGCTACGGTCCGCAAGAGGCCTTTTTAGCATTGAAAGGACATACACACCTAGGTATCTTTGTAGCTTTGGCATCAGCGCTTACTATTTTTGTTATCAGTGCTAGTTACTCCCAGATTATTGAGCTTTTTCCTGCGGGTGGCGGTGGATACCTCGTTGCTAGTAAATTGCTATCTCCCACCGCTGGAATAGTCTCTGGTTGCGCACTCCTTATTGACTATGTACTTACGATAACTGTTTCTATAGCGAGCGGTACTGATGCAATTTTCAGTTTTCTTCCACCAGAATGGAGTTCATTCAAACTGGAGCTTGCAGTTGTAGGTATAATGATACTTACCTTATTGAATCTGCGAGGCGTAAAAGAATCTACCATTCCTTTCATATCAATCTTCTTAATTTTTATTGTAGCACACGCGTTTATCATAGTATACGCAATTGCAACTCACTCGATGGATATCGAAAGAGTTGCAGGAGCAACGATTGCCGATGTTCCCAAAGCGTATTCCGAGATTGGAATAGTAGGCATGATTTTTGTGTTTTTACGCGCCTATAGCATGGGAGCTGGAACATACACAGGAATTGAGGCAGTAAGCAATGGACTCCCAATACTACGGGAACCAAAAGTAAAGACTGCAAAACGCACCATGCGTTATATGGCAATTTCACTGTCCTTCACGGTAATGGGACTAATGTTTGCCTATATCCTCTATAAGGTCACGCCAGAGGCTGGAAAAACCTTGAATGCCACACTCTTTGAACAGGTTACCAGCGCTTGGAGTGGAGATTCGAGATCCATTTTTCTGTATGTAATATTAGTTTCGGAAGCAGCCCTGCTTTTCGCAGCTTCCCAGACTGGCTTTGTGGATGGCCCTCGTGTATTAGCAAGCATGGCTTTAGACCGCTGGTTTCCAACGAGATTTACGATGCTCAGCGACCGTTTAGTGACACAAAACGGAATCTTGCTCATGGGAGGTGCGGCATTGGCGACAATGCTTCTAACGCGTGGTTCTGTTCAGTTTCTTGTTATACTTTACAGCATCAATGTTTTTATCACCTTTCTCCTTTCCCAATTAGGAATGGTGCGCCATTGGTGGAGTACGCGGTCGAGCGTCCAACGCTGGTTAAGAAAACTGCTCGTCAATAGTATAGGATTAATCCTGACTGCCCTTATCCTTGCATTACTAATTGTGTTTAAATTTTATGAAGGTGGATGGATAACCTTACTTGTCACCGGTATATTGGTAGGAGTAGCAATCATTATAAAGCGCAATTACAATACTACTGTTCAACTTTTAAGCAGGCTGGATGACCTTGTTCATGTAACCGTTTCTTCCAGCCCCAGTATAAAACAAAAGTTAAATCAAGAATTTGATCCAAAAGCCAAAACGGCGGTTTTGCTTGTTAACGGGTTCAATGGAGTAGGACTTCACACGCTCTTTAATGTTATTCGTTTGTTTGAAGGTATCTTTAAAAATTTCATCTTTGTCCAAATTGGAGCGATTGATGCTGGAAATTTCAAAGGTACAGAAGAGATTGAACGCCTCCATGCCCATGTAAAAAGCGAATTAGATCGCTACGTAGATTTTACAAATCGGCATGGTTATTATGCTGAGGGCTTCTCTTCGAGCGGTATTGATGTTATTGATGAAGTTGTTCAAATTGCTTCAAATGTCCTGGAGCGTTTTCCTCATGCTGTCTTCTTCGGTGGACAGCTTGTTTTCCAAAAAGATTCATTCCTCTCACGATGGCTTCATAATTACACCACCTTTGCCGCACAAAGAAGATTATATCACCAAGGAATCCCTTTTGTCATAATCCCTGTCCGTGTATATTGAGCAAAGGAAAATAACCCACGCAACAAGGGAAAATACAGGATACGCTCTAAGTTAAAAATTCTTGAATATGAATCTATAGAATTCAAATCCAGAATAAGACTTCTAACAATTGGCAATTACTTTTCGCTCGGAAACTACTCATTAAAAAAACAACCCAACCGTTTAATGGCGTCCATCTTTTCACTGTTTCCAATCTTCGACTGCTTTAGGGCATGCCTTAATATTTCAATAGAACCGTCATAGACATCTTTATCCACAGGGTACGGATGGCCATCCTTGCCTCCATGAGCAAAACTGTACCTCACAGGGTCAGTAAAGCTAGGGCTTTTACCATACACAAGTTCTGAGACTAAAGCCAGGGATCGAATGGTTTTTGGTCCCACACCTTCAATTCCAAGCAAGGACTCAAAATTTTTAGGAGCGCTCTCATAGGTCTTTGTAAATATCTTATAAAGTCTATCGGGGTGAATATCATGGACATCGACGTGGTGATGTGACGGCAGACACAAGGTCTGTATTTTCTTAATCTCACCTACTAAAGTGTCTGGCCTTACCTGTGAAAGCATGACAGTGGTCTGCCTTGATTCTTCACTCTCCACCGCTGTCATATTCAAAGCATTTCCTTTGGAATCGCAACAAATGGCACTATGAGGTTCTACTACA
>JAGWZR010000216.1 GCA_018968795.1 Planctomycetota bacterium
TGCACGAAATCCACTTATCATGTATGAAGCAGCATTCATCGGGTTGATGGTATTACCGCAGATAAAGATATCCACTGCCGCATATCCATATTCAGGCCATGTATGAACAGAGATATGCGATTCAGCAAGGATGGCAACACCCGTTACACCGTAAGGGCTAAATCGATGACACACCACATCCACCAGAGTTGCCTTGGTAGCCTCCGTAGCCTTGATAAGGATTTCCTTTACGCTATCAACATTATCAATGATAGCCTTGCAGCAACCCCACATTTCAAGAATAACGTGCCTACCTAATGTATCCAATGTATATCTCTGTTATAATAATAGCAAGTAAATATAAAACTACACGTTCAAAAAAGTGCCTGATTTTAGAATGAATCATTACACTTGTCAAGAATGAATATAGAGTGGAAATATTTTGACAATTCTAACCCACTCCTGTATATTTCTAGCAATTTATGAAGTGTACTGCAAAGCAAAATACATCACGAGTTCACCCCAGTTCCTATTTGAGAAAAGGAGGATCGGGGAAATTTTCATACCACTTTGTCGGTATTGCTGGAATTGGCATGAGCGCTATCGCACAGGTACTCAAGGAACAAAGCCATATCGTTAGTGGTTCTGACAGAAATTACGATAAGCAAATTACCCCTTCCGTCTTTTCCAAACTCGCAGCACAAGGTATCTCACTATATTCTCAAGATGGATCTGCTATTACAGATAATACAGACTTTGTAGTTATTTCCTCCGCTATCGAAGAAGATAATCCCGACATTAAAAAGGCCCTTTCGCTTAACAAAAAAATTATAAAACGTGCCGACCTCCTAGCTGAGATGTTTAATCATAAGTATGGAATTGCTATCGGTGGAACCAACGGGAAGACTACGGTGAGCAGCATGGTTGGCTACATCCTTGATTATGCTGGGCTGTCTCCTACTATTATTGTTGGTGGTTGTATCAAAAATTTTACTAATAACTATCATTTAGGCAATGCAAAGACTGGTACATCAAATATTATTTCTATTGAGGCTGATGAAAGTGATGGCAGCATCATCTTGTACACACCGAAAATATCTGTTATTACCAATATCTCTAAAGATCACAAGACTATTGAAGAAATATCTCAGATGTTTGTAACCCTTTCACAAAACACTAAAGAAACGCTCATCCTCAATGCTGATTGTGTACATCTGAAAATGATAAACTTTAGACATAAAAACATCATAACTTACGGATTCAATAACAACGCTGCTGTAGTTGCAAAAAATATAGTTTATAAACCATTCCAATCCACATTTGAGGTAAATGGCCAGTCTTTTGAAATAGACCTTCCTGGTGCTTATAATGTGTCTAATTCCCTTGCCGCTATCGCCGTGGCAAGAAGTTTAAATATCAATGATGCTAAGACAGCCGCAGCGCTCAGACAGTTTAAGGGTATACAACGTCGGATGGATATTATTGGAGAGGTTGATGGAGTAAGAGTAATAGATGACTATGCCCATAACCCTGATAAAGTCATGGCCGCAATAAATGCTGTGAAGTTAGGTTGTAACCGAGTCATTGTCATCTTTCAACCTCATGGTTACGGTCCCACCAACTTTATGAAGGAGGAATATATCTATGCCTTCAGTAATGCCCTCTCTCAGAGCGACATCCTTTTTATGCCAGAGATATTTTATGCCGGTGGTACTGCTAGTAAAAACATCTCTTCAGCCGATATTATCAAGCAAATAGCTAAAAGTGGTAAAAAAGCCTTTTTCACAGAAAAGCGAAGTGATATTATACCAGAAGTTAGAAAACAGCTCCGCATAGGCGACTGTATCCTTGTCATGGGGGCTCGGGACAACACCCTTACCGAGTTTTGCCAAAATATTTTACATGCGATTGAAGCAAAATAAGAATTAAAACGAATGACTCATCATAGCCTATTAATTTAGAAACAAACACTCTCCATTTTACGGAGAAGGTTTTTTACAAGACAGGTATCTGTTGCAAAATGAACATGGGCATAAGAACCCAATGTCCGGTCGGTAAAGAGTCCGTCCATTCGATGTTTTTTGTCATCACATTTTGAAATTGTATAAGCATACGGCGTACCTTCGGGTGCATGTAACGATGACCAGTGAAACTCGTGAGCCTTAAACACGTCTCCTTTTTTGCATAGGAGATTATTGTTGACCGCTTGAACTGTAATGTAGCCTAATCCCTGCCGTCTGTTTTCCATCATGGTTGTTCCCTTGAGTATTCCGCACATATCATGTGTTTTCTTTTTAAAATCTACCATTTGCTCAAGCAAATACATCATTCCTCCGCACTCTCCATAGATAACTACGCCGTTTTTATGCGCCTTCCGTATCGATTCTTTCATGGTTGAATTCGAAGCAAGTAATGCGGCATGTAATTCTGGGAAACCACCGCCGATATATAAACCGTTAATATCCGCAGGTAAATATTTATCATACATTGGACTAAAATACGTAAGCTCCACACCGTATGCCTCAAGCAAATCTAGGTTGTCCTGATAATAAAAATTAAATGCCTCATCAACGGCAACAGCAATTCTAAAATGAACCTTTTCCTTAATCTTGTTGAATACCATCTTCTCAAACATGGGCAAACCACCTGAGGCGTATGCAATACTAATCAATTTGTCAATATCTACCGTAGCAGACAACGTATTCCCAATTTTTTGGTATGCAGATTTTGAAAATTCCTGCTCTACCGATGGTATCAAACCCATGTGCCGTTCCGGCAATATTATTGCTTCATCAAAAGGCAGATATCCCAAAACAGGAATACTGCAATTTTCTTCAATAGATTTTTTGAGAGAAGCATAGTGTCGTTCACTCTTAACCCGATTTACGATTACACCCTGGATTTTCACCTCCCTATCAAAATTCTTATATCCCAATACAATCGCACCAGCACTACGTGACATCCCTTTTGCATCCATTATCAATATGGTGGGTACATCCAATATCTTGGCAAGGTGTGCCGTACTTCCTGATTCGCTCCCATCTAAGCAGCCATCATATAATCCCATCACGCCCTCGATCACCGCTATATTTGACCCTGCCAAGGCACGTTCAAATAATTCCAAACACACATCCCTATTCATCAGCCATGTATCCAGATTACGAGAATGCCGTCCAGTAACAGCCATGTGATGCGAGGGATCGATATAATCAGGCCCAACCTTAAAACCTTGTACGCTGTAACCTTTTTCCACCAATACTGACATTAAGCCAAGGGCAATAGTTGTCTTGCCTACGCCACTATTTGTCCCAGCTATTAATATTCTTGGGTAATTAGACGTAGTATGTTTCATATTATAGAATAATTAATTTTAACTACCTTTTGATTTTCCATCTTCGATCATTTGGAATTCTTCGAGTAATTCCCTTTGTCTTTTTGTCAAATCCTTAGGAGTACATACAATAACTCGCACATATTGATCGCCGTAACCATGCCCTTTCAAGAGCGGCATGCCGCTGCCTCTCAGTCTAAACAGGGTCTCCGTCTGTGTCCCAGGTGGAATCTTCATCAAAGCATTTCCATCTAACGTTGGTACTTCAACCTTTGAACCCAGTGCCGCCTCGGTTAATGTAATGGACTTTTCCAGATAAATATCACTCCCCTGTCTATGAAAGATTGAATGAGGCTGTACAGAAATAATCACATAAATATCTTCCTTCAACTTCCCGCTTGCCTTATCTGCTGTTATCCGTAAGGTCGAACCATTATCGACACCCTGCGGTATCTTTACATTGATTTTATCCAGTTTCTGTACTTCGCCGCACCCATGACAGCTTGGACACGGATGATCAATAATATTTCCCCTTCCTCCACAAACATGACAGGCTCCGATCTTGATAATTCTGCCAAAACCCTGAAGTTGTTCCTGCTGTATCTCACCCTTTCCCTTGCAATAGGTACAAACTTTTGGAGTAGTACCTCTTGTAGCGCCCGCCCCCCCACATTCCGCACACACATCCATACGAGGAATGGCTACCTCAGTACGTATACCGCGATATGCCTGTTCCAGTGTAATTTCTACTTGTACCCGTTTAACACGTTGTTCGGGTTGTTCAAAACCCCATCGCCGCGTACCAAAGAAGTCACTAAAAATACTACCGCGTCCAAAGAAATCTGAAAAAATATCATGTCCAAAAATATCCTCCAAATCACTAACATGACTAAAATCACGCCACGTAAACCCTTCTTTACCAAAATCAGATGCAACGCCGGCGTGACCATATTGATCGTATTTGGCTCGTTTATTTTCATC
>JAGWZR010000217.1 GCA_018968795.1 Planctomycetota bacterium
CACCTTTTACAAAGATTTTTCTCCGATATCTCGGTATCCAGACGAGATGGTATTCCGTTTTATAGATAGCATGGGCACTTTTTCGATATCTTATACCCTATCATATCAAATACCATCTCGTCTGGATAGCCACTACATCACCAGACAGGAGTCTGGTGTTTTATGTGGCTCAATAACCTCTGCGACCTCAGCGTTCTCTGCGGTGAACTGAACTGTTTCAATTTAATAAATTTTAAACCGTACCCCTATCTTGAACTTCTTTGTCGTGGGCATACTTCGGACGGTGAGACCTGTTCGTTCCTCGATCTCCTTCAATCTGCTTTTAAGCTCCTCATCATCTTTTGCAGACATGGTAAACCACATGTTATAAGGGATATGTTTGTTCTTGCCCTTGCGCAGATAATTGTGCGATACGCCGCTGTATTCGTTGATGATGGCACCCACCTCATCAATGCGGTCTTCAGGAACTTTGATGGCGGCAAGGGTCGCCTCTCTGCCCATAGCCTGCGTATTAATAATAGGCGCAAGTCTCCTTACGAACTTTTTATCAATCATAAACCTGATGCGTTCAATAATGGTTTCTTCGTCTATACCAAGCTCCTTGCTTAATTCCAAGAACGGCCTCGATACAAGGGGCAGGTTGGATTGCAAACGGTGAAGTATCTTTCTGTCAGTGTCGCTGAGTATCATATTCTTTTTTTTATCTTATCAATTTCTTCTTGTTCAATAAGCGTTCTAAAGCGATGTTCTGTTTTGCTTGAAAGGATAATATCCACGCATACATCTAATGCCTTCAGCGTCATAGATTCGTCTGCCTGCGGTAATAAATCCAGGGCAAACTTGGGATGACGCCCTACTTTCCCGCCAATCATTACGCGATACTTTTTTTCTTCGGCCTTTATTGAACCAACAGGACAAACCTTTGCGCAAAGTCCGCAGTGCACACATTTCTCCTTATCAATCGATACTTGCCCGTTCTTTACCGTAATTGCGTCTTCCCGACAGGTTTCCACACACTTCATGCACTCGATACACTCACAATCAGGATCTACGTAAACAGATTCTACTGCATGGACGCCGAAATCCTTGATCTGCGGCATCGAACAGCTATTCGGACATCCCGATACTGCCAGTTTCATCGTGTGATGGGGAAGGATTTGTCCTTCAATCTTATCGATCAACTTCTCCGTAAAATTGAGTTCTTCCAACCTCTTTCGGATTTTATCGGCAAGAATCCCGGAATCCGTGATAAGAAATGGGCAATTAATCTCGGCGCCTCGACAAGTTTTCACCTGATAGAAAACAGGATTTCCGTCTTTATCAAAATATTTAGGATATTTCCGGAGGGTAGAGAGTTTTTCATTATCTATGAGCTTCTTTGCAGGAGTAGCTTGCATATTCGATTTACCCATAAACCTGTCTTTGGCGGCAACAACCTCCGCTTCGGTTACCAGGGTCTTTCCACGTTCGCGGGCAAGTGTTTCCACCTTTTCACGAACTATCTTTTGCACGAAGGGAGGTACTTTTTCTAACAGCAGCGATGCAGATTTATCCCACTCCAACAGCAATCTCCTCAAAATAAAATGCCACAATTTAAGTAATTGCGGCAAATGTATAAAGCAGTATTTGAATTTCAATTATATTTATAAAAAATGATGTTGTCAATTTCAAATTTCATGGCGCTTTGCTCCGTTATGATAAATTTTTTAAGCCTTGACATTTGATTGGACGTCACTTATATTTTGAACGTTATATCTATTCCTGTCTCACTGTTGAACTAACAACACGTACTGAGTTCGCATACACATTTTTGCAACTTGCCGCACAGTCGTTATGGAGAACGCTGATGGACAAACAAACCTTTCAAGAAAAATTGCTCAATTTAATTGAAGAGATTAAAAAAATTCCGGAGACAAAGAAAAAGATCTTAGAGATGCTGGAAGGCGAGATCGGCGAAAAATATGGAGACCTTCGAAAGGGCTTGTTGATATTGCAAGAGAATCTCGATTCTTTGAGATTGAACGTAAAGTATTTACTCTTTGATTTGGAAGCAACCAAGAGGGAAAATACGGCGCTGAAAAAGAGGATAGAAGAATTAGGAAATAGCAAATAATTCAATGGGAAATCGGTAATAATACACACATGGAAGACATTAAACTATCAAGTTTATCAGAACAAACACAAAAGATTATCCAGCCTTTTCTCACAGATATCTTAAGCCATTGCAAAGAAGACATCATTGCGATATATATCATCGGTAGCGCCGTGACAAAGGACTTTCACACAAAATATTCCGACATTAACACGCTTATTGTTGTAAAAGAAAATAAAATTCCATTTTTTGATTTTATTGCAACGTTAGGCAAGCGTTACGGCAAAAAGAGAATACGCGCGCCTCTCGTGATGACCCAGCATTACATTGATAGATCCTTAGAAGTGTTTCCTTTGGAATTTCTGGAAATGAAACTTATCCATAGGCTGGTTTACGGAGACGATGTCTTAAAAGACATAAGGATTGAAAAGGCTGACATTCGACTCCAATGCGAGAGAGAATTAAAAGGTAAACTCCAGCATCTTTGTCAGGGTTACATAAAGGCTATGGGAAACAAAACAACATTGACTGATTTATTCATCGGGTCGCTTTCAGGCTATTTTCCACTATTCCGAGGCATACTTTTTTTGTACGACCAGAAGATTCCAAAAGAAAAAGGCGATGTCCTTTACGCCTTACACGAATGCTGCGATGTAGATATGGATGTGTTCAAAAAACTGCTCGAAATACGGTCTAAGGATATCTATCCCTCAGTTGAGGCGCTAAGGGAGATATTTGAAAAGCTCTATCGCACATTAGATATTATTATTACAAAGGTGGATGAATTTGAACTTGGAAAAGTATAAAAGAAATTCTTGGAGATATTTTGGAATTCCCATATTTTTCTTGTGCCTTCATTCAATCGTTGAAGCGCAAGGGATAAAGGAATTACCAGTCCCTCAAAGATACGTAGAAGACAGGGCTAACATTATAAGTGACATGGTAAAGAAAAATCTTAATGGATACCTCCAGGAACTTGAGCAACAAACTGGAGCACAAATGATCGTCCTTACGATTAACACGACAGGTGGCATCCCTATCGAAACATACGCTATAGAACTCGCCACAAAGTGGAAATTAGGTCGGAAGGGAAAAGATAACGGCGTTCTTGTCGTTATTGCAAAGGATGATCGCGCTTACAGGATTGAGGTTGGATATGGTCTTGAAGGTATATTGCCCGATAGTTATTGCGGCACTGTGGGCCGGACATTTTTTGCGCCCAAATTCCAAAAGGAACAATTCAGCGAAGGCATATTCCAGGGTATCGTCGTTATGATTAATAAGATTGCAGAAGAAAACCATATTAAAATTACGGGAATGCCCGATATGGCTGCGATGAGGAAAAAGGCAAACGAACGACAGAATCCATTTCTTTCACTGCTATTTTTGCTCATCATATTTCCGTTCTTCCTAAACTACTTGTTCAGCAGGAGACGCCACTCATCATATTGGTGGGGTGGCCCGCCTATCATTTTTGGAGGACCGAGAGGATTCGGTTCGGGTGGGTCTGGCGGGTTTGTGGGGTTTGGCAGCTTTGGAGGCGGTATGGGTGGTTCTTTTGGCGGCGGGGGTGCTTCGGGACGTTGGTAATAAATTAAGAAAATTGTCTACTTTCTCATTTCACGTGCAATCACAAAGGAAAAGAGATTATGAAAAAGATATTACCCGTTATTGCTATCGTCGTAATTTTGGGCATCATCTTCGGGTCCTGGTATATCAAAGGCTATAATAAGGTTGTTGCACTAAATGAAAACGTAAAAAATGCATGGTCTCAGGTAGATACGCAACTGAAAAGACGGTACGATCTCATTCCAAACCTTGTAGAGACGGTGAAAGGTTATGCCGCTCATGAAAAAGAAATCTTTGAAAAACTCGCCGAGGCCCGCAAAGGTTATTTTAGCGCTGGAACAATAGAAGATAAGGCCAAGGCTGCAACGCAGATTGAGGGTTTTTTATCTCGCTTGCTCATGTTCCGCGAAACCTACCCGGAATTAAAAGCAAACGAATCATTCCTTAAACTACAAGATACGCTGGAAGGTACCGAAAACCGCATCTCTGTGGAACGTAAGCGGTACAATGATACCGTTAGGGAACTCAACGCCTATATCAAAAGCTTTTATGGTCGATTCTTTGCGGCACGTGCTGGGGTATCTGAGGCAAAATACTTTGAGGT
>JAGWZR010000218.1 GCA_018968795.1 Planctomycetota bacterium
CCTTTTCGTCTCAGCAATATCCATGTGGATATCAAACTCTTCAGCGTCTGTTTTCTTGGCACGTTCAAAATACTCTAATGCCTGACTATAGTCTCCTAATTCTTGGTAGCATTTTCCTAAATAGTAAGCGCCTATTTTTCTCGCTTTTACCTCCTTTAGAAGTTCAGAGGCCTCTTTTACTCTCCCCATTATCCACTCGCATATACCCAATAAAAGTATTAAATCCTTTGATTTAGCGCTATCGTGTTCCTTTTTTATATTGAACTTTATTTCTTCAATTTTCTTATTTAACTTTTCCTTATTCTCTTTAGAACTGTGTACCTGCACCTTTATGTAGGCGACAGTCTCTCTTGATATTGTTTCTGCCTCCAGTAGTTTGTCAAGATCAATATCGACAACGGCTGTGACCATTTTATTGTTTACCCTCCACTACGTCTGAAAAATGAAATTTATTTATTGCAAAAATTTTTACCTTGAGGTAACTTTAAGAGCCCAAGTTTAACAAACATACGTGGAAAATTCAATTAAATTCTGATATATAAATTTACGATAGGTTTGTTATTTTTATTATTTCACTTGCTTTAATGTATGCTGTTTGATAATATTTTGCTATGTGGTTTGGTCGCATTGTAAAGTCGTATTGTAAATATAACTGAAAGTTAGGTAATAGGCTACAAGGGCTTAATCCTCGTAGCCTTTTTTATTTTAAAGGGTGAGAGGGGGTGATTTATTAATGGCAACAGGAACTGTGAAATGGTTCAATGACAAAAAGGGATTTGGTTTTATTTCCCAGGATAACGGGGACGATGTTTTTGTACATCAAACCTCGATCGAAGGCGAGGGGTTTAGAACCCTTGCCGAAGGAGATAAGGTCGAGTTCGAGGTCATAAAGGACCAAAAGGGCTACAAGGCCACAAAAGTACGCAAATTATAAATTTATTAAAAAAGAGCACTCTTATATCGTTATATAGCAAAATCGATTCAGTCGACTGATGTATAAAAATATGGAGTTGTCACTTATTATAATTGCGACATTAAAACCCCATTATCCTGTAAAGGATTTTGGGGTTTTTTGTTTGTTGCCTAAAAAGTTCTCTTTTTTAATGTTGCTAAAATCTTTTCGTGTTTCTTCCATACTTTCTTTTCGTGCTTTGTCGCATCTTTAACAATTCTGTTAAAAAACGCCTTTACAAAGGGATCAGTTTCCTGTTCTGCCAGCTTTGCATATTTTTCCTGTAGCGCCCGCTCATCGTTCATAACTGTATCCATAGCTTCGGATATATCCATTTCAACCTCCCTTTCTGAATTTCTTTAGTTAAAACCCAAATTCGAACGTCGCGAATTTACCACAGAGAACAATAAATATCAATACTCTTTTATCTGGCATACTGAACTTCGTATAAAAAGGAAGGAATCGAAATGAAATTTTTTCCCAAAGAGGTATTTCCAAAACAGTGTTGCTACGAGGCAATACTCGGTCAATTTCCCAGAAATTATCGAAATTTTGGAAACGTAAAATTACAGTATTTGTTTGTTTAATTTTACGTTGCAAATATGCAATGAATATTAGGTGTCAGAATCTGAATAAATTGAAGCATTGTTATTTATGGAGGAGAGGAACGAATCTGACAGGAATAACAGCCTCCTTTACTATTTTCGATGAGACATCTTTACTAACCAATATGAGGTCTTGTACTGTATAGGCACTGCCAACTGGAATAACCATACGACCGCCTGGCTTAAGTTGGTCGATAAGTGGTTGTGGAATATGCTCTGCGGCGGCGGTAACTATAATCGCATCAAATGGGGCATGCTCTGTCCATCCTTTATAACCATCGCCAATCTTAACTTCAATATTATCATATCCCATCGTTTTTAAACGCTTGAGAGAGGCTTTCCCAAGACCTTCTATAATTTCTATTGTGTATACCTGTTTTACAAGCTTGGAGAGGATAGCCGCCTGATAGCCGGAACCGGTTCCTACCTCGAGCACGACATCGCCCTCATCCAACTTTAATAAATCCGTCATAAAGGCTACGATATATGGCTGAGAGATGGTCTGCCCAAAACCTATCGGTACGGGCTGGTCGTAATAACTGCAAAAACGATTTTCCTCTGGGATAAAAAGATGTCGCGGCACAGATTTCATAGCATCTAATATCTTTTTGTCTTTTATACCACGGTAGGCAATCTGTTCTTCCACCATTTGCTTGCGCTGGGATGTAAAGGTGTCTTCGTCTACTGTGGTTTTTATACCTCCCGTGGCCGAGGCAGTATTTTTATTAAATATGAGCATGGCAACAAAAGAGATTGCAATAATCATGCATAAAGTAACAAACACAATAAGACGTATTTCCATGGGATTTCTTTTCATGGCGCAACAATAAGAGAGACGTCTCTCCTCTCATATACTTCACCAACAACATTAGTTGTCATTGTGCCCTTTTCCTTAAGTTTCGCGCATAGCGCCTCCGCCTTCCCTTTTGGAACCGAGATAAGGAGGCCGCCAGAGGTCTGTGCATCGAATAAGACGTCCACCAGATCCTCTCGCACCCCAGGGTCTATCCTAATGGTATCCTTCAAGTATTTTTTACTGAGCCTTGATACCCCCGGTATCAATCCCATCTTGACATAGCGTTCACAACCATCAAAAATCGGTACGCGTCCGGCAAAGAAAGATAACGTTGCCTTGCTCGCCTCTGCCATCTCGTATGCGTGTCCCATCAGCCCAAAACCAGTGATATCAGTGCAGGCATTGACTCCCACCTCCAGCATTGCCTCTGAAGCCGATTTGTTCAGCAGAACCATGCTTTTAGTAATGAGCTTTACCTCTTCTTCGCTAGTCTTATTGGCTTTAATGGCAGAGATGATTAATCCGGTTCCAAGAGGTTTTGTCAGCACCAGTACATCTCCTGCCGTAGCGCCTGCATTAGTCACAATCTTGTCAGGATGGATAATCCCTGTAACGGACAATCCATATTTGATTTCAGTATCCTGCAAGGTGTGGCCGCCCACGATAACAGCCCCTGCCTCATTGACCTTATCTGCGCCGCCCCTGAGTATTTCAACCAAAATATCCTTATCCAGTGATTTTACCGGGTAGCAGAGGATATTCATTGCAGTGAGAGGTTTGCCACCCATCGCATAGACGTCACTCAAGGCGTTGGCTGCGGCAATCTGCCCATAGTCATAAGGATTGTTCACAACCGGCGTGAAAAAATCCAGGGTTGATACCGTAGCAATCTCATCACTGATCTTATAAATACCCGCATCGGCAAATGTTTTAGGGCCGACCAATAAGCGTTCATTTGGGTAGTCGGGTAAATGGTTTACCACATACGCCATGTCTTCAACGGGGATCTTGCCCGCTCACCCGCCGCAGGCGGCATAATCAATCAATCGTTTTTTTCCCCACGCCACAGGCCTCACCCCCTTTCTGGAAAAGTGTTTACTACAAAATCTTACTATCGGTTGTTCAAGTTTGGAACCTCTGATTTTGGTTTTGTATATTAGAAATTTTTGACTTGAATATTTGCTTGGCATGGTTTGTTAAAGGTCTTTTTTATTGGTATCTTCCGAATCGTTCTTTAGAAAAACAATGTCCGCGATTATTTTAATTTTTTACTGAAACCACGAGGTTGATGCCTCTTTGGGATTGAACTTGGCATGGCACTCGTCGCAACTATTCACCAGCTTGAAAAAGGTAGCCGTGGCCTTATCTTTATCCCTTTCCTGGCAGGCGCTAATCAATTCCAGGGCGCTCATGTGGAATTTAACATCGAGATTTACAAACTCTACCGGCAAGCTGTTTTTATTAGCCCCGGTAAAGACAACAGGACTCGCCTTTTTAAGTTTTTTGGTATCTTCTTTGATAGCTGCCCAATCTTGCTGATTGATTGATGTTGAGAGATGTTTTAATAACACCTTGATGTCCTTCATATGTACTATAAAGCCCTGTTTGTTCTTGATAAAATCATGTTCCTCATGCGCCATTACCTCTATTTGTCTCTTCTCAGGGGAAACAATTCTTTTCTCCAACTTCTCCGCTTCTTTTTTGCCGCAGCCAAATACAAATAGTATTGAAATGGTTACAATAATAAATTTCTTCATGTGCAGAACGCCTAAAACCTTGGTGATTGGAAACAAAGATTCCGAAATCAGTAAAAAGGATGCAATATGTT
>JAGWZR010000219.1 GCA_018968795.1 Planctomycetota bacterium
GAAAAGAACAAGGATCCACACAGGTCTCCCTTTGGCCAGTTTTGCAGACTTTACTGCCAGAAATTGGAATATACCAGTTTTGCTGAGGATATTGACGATAATCATCATGCCGAAAAGGAGAAATATGACGTTGTAATCAATCGCATATTTTTCTTCATAAAAGGCTTCGTGTTGGCTCACTATTTTAAGTACCATCATCAGGCCAGCGCCAATTAATGCTATCTTTGTTTTATCGATTTTTTCAGAGATAATTAATCCGAAGGATACAATAAAAATGCCAGTGGCAATCCAAAAGGACATGAGATTAGCTTCCTTAATAAATAAAAGTTGATCTATGTTTAATCTTTCGTGAGGATATTCATTATATGTTTTATGAGGTTTATAAGATGCACAATTCCAACGACTTTACTGTCTTTAACCACGGGAAGAGTGTGTATCTTGTTAACAACCATGAGGGCTGCTGCTTTGATTACCGTATCGTCTTCGTGTACCGATAAAATTGTTTTTGTCATAAATTCTGTAATCGTCAAAGTTCTATTTTCTATACATTTTTTTTCAAAATAATTTTCATCCATTGCTGAAATAAGAAATTCATCAATTGATAAATACTTAGGGATAAGAACCTTTATAATATCCCCCTCAGTTATGATCCCCACCAGTTTATCTTCTTTATCGACTACAAAAACACTGTGATATTTAATCTCATCGAGTCTCCTTATTAGATGTTCAAAGATATCGGAGGTTCGGATGATATTGGGAGACGGGTCCATAATGTCTTTTACTTTCATAATCTGACACTCCTCTTGTCGTCATGGGTTTGTATGAAAATTAGCATTATTATGCACCTTGTGCACTAGTGTAACTTACAAAGCAATACGAAAAACAATAGTACCGATTTCTTGCAACGGATGATCTTTGTATCGTACAAAGTCTTAATGTGATACCTACCGATTGCATATACAGGAACAATTCCTTGGAATGCATTATTTCTTGCTTCTACAGAAGATCGTGATAACACAATAACATCAAGCAAAGATAAAATCAAAAATAATTCGCCAAAAAGTTTTAGATAACACCAGAATCTCCTTCAGTCAAAAGTTATTCTACTCGAATCTATACAGGGTTGAACATGTTCGCCTTTCTATATTCCACTCTTTCCTTTTGAATATTGATACGGATACACGTAGAAAAACATCTCAATTTTTGAAAATTTTATTGAATTTCATTTAAAAATTTGTTTCACTAATCACTCAAAATTTTTCTTATTAATGTTTATACGTTTAATAAATGTTTAAACAGTCCAGGGGGCCAATCAATTATGATGATACCGAGGTTGGTATTTTTTACCAAAGGCGTAGGAAAACACAAAGACAAATTACAATCCTTTGAGCTCTCATTACGAAAAGCAGGTATTGAAAAATGCAACTTAGTAAGGGTTTCGAGTATTTTTCCGCCAAATTGCAAAATTGTTACCAGAGAACAAGGGGGTGCAATGCTTAAGGCTGGACAGGTAATTTTCTGTGTAATGAGTGAAAACTCTACCAACGAACCTAACCGAATGATATCTGCCTCAGTAGGTATGGCTGTCCCTGCCGAGCATGAACATTATGGATATCTCAGCGAACACCATGCGTATGGTGAAACTGAAGAAAAGTCTGGCGATTATGCAGAAGACCTCGCCGCCACCATGCTGGCCAGTACTCTTGGCATCGAATTTGACCCTGCAAAAAATTATGATGAGCGTAAAGAAACCTACAGAATGAGTGGTAAAATCGTAAAAACCAGAAACATTACCCAAGCTGCGCGAGGAGATAAAAATGGCTTGTGGACTACGGTAGTTGCCGCTGCCGTGTTTATTTTATGACCATATTTTTAAATGTAATTTACCGACTTTCTTTAAACTGATTAAGTGGCTTATTGTTAACCCCCCAAAAAATCCTCAGCAGGACAAACCTCGCATATTTCACTTAATTTCATCAAGCACGCCTTCGCACAATATAATATAGCATACAGGAAAGGACACCTTGTACGATGGAAGTAATAACTAACGGATGTATTGTTGCACCAAAAGGATTCAAAGCAGGAACTACCTATTGTGGGATAAAAACTACAAAAGACAGTCTCGATTTGGGCGTTGTCTTTTCAGAATATCCAGCAACTGGCACAGCCTTATTTACCACGAATCAAATTTATGCAGCGCCTGTAAAGCTCAGTAGAAAAGTTGCTCAAAAGGGACGCGTACGAGCCTTTGTTGTCAATAGCGGCAACGCCAATGCTTGCACAGGAGAACAGGGTTATAAAGATGCCGTAGAAATGGCGCGGATTGCAGCAAAATGTCTAAAAATTTCTGAGGATGAAATACTAATCGCCTCCACAGGGATTATAGGAAGACTCCTTCCCATGGATAAGATCGGTGGTGGTATTAAAATGGCGACGGCGTCTCTGGGAAATACCCGAGAACACGGCAATGATATGGCGCGCGCCATCATGACAACGGATACGAAACAAAAGGACATTGCTGTCAGGTTAAAGATAAACAATAAAGATGTGGTTGTGGGCGGAATTACTAAGGGTGCGGGAATGATCGCCCCTAATCTCGCTACTATGCTATGTTTTATGACGACAGACATTTCCCTACCCGCCTCGCTCCTTGATAAATGCCTCAGAAATTCCGTAGAATCTTCTTTCAATCGCATTACTATCGATGGCCACATGAGTACTAACGACACCATAGCCATTATTGCCAATGGAGCCTCCGGAGTAAATATCCTCGCCTCCGGCACAGAGCTACAGGCCTTTCAAGAAGGTCTAGATTATGTTACCGGCTATCTGGCAAAAGCTATTGTAAAAGATGGTGAGGGCGCTACGAAATTTATCCAGATCGACGTGATAGGCGCAAGATCTCGTAGCGATGCCACAAGAATTGCCAGGTCAATTGCAGACTCCCCGCTCGTAAAGACGGCAATTAATGGAGAAGATCCCAACTGGGGACGCATTGTTTCCGCCGCAGGCTACGCAGGCGTAGAACTGGGCGAATCCAAGATTAACCTTCATATTAACGATATCCTGATCTTTGCTAGGGGAATGCCAACGCAATGCGACCTTAACACATTGAGTGCCACCATGAAAGGTAACGATATTAAGATTCGACTCGAACTTGGGCTGGGAAATTGCACTGACACCGTCTGGACGTGCGACCTGTCGCATGAGTATGTTACGATTAATGCAGAGTACCATACGTAATCTTTTCGCAAGGTGCTGTTGAGAGACCAATGAAAAAATTGAAACCACAGCGTACAAACGATACAAAATAGTTATTGGAAATCTGGATAAGTATTTGTATTCAGAAAGTTCAAAAACCTAATGTAAGGTGGTACAAATGCCCGGTAAAATATTAACCCCTGGCATGACTTATCAACTCTTCCTTCATGTACACCTTATAGAGCTGACTGTAAAGACCATTTAACCGCAACAGTTCTTCGTGGCTTCCCTCTTCCACCTTCTCTCCCTTATTTAAAACGATAATCTTGTCACAGTGGAGGATGGTAGATAGTCGGTGGGCAATAAAGATGGACGTTCTGCCTTGTGTAACCTTTTGAATAGCATTTTGAATTAAGACCTCAGAGATAGGATCGATGCTTGAGGTTGCCTCATCAAGTATTATTATCCTTGGATCGTAGATAAAAATCCTGGTGAGGGAGATAAACTGACGTTCACCTGCGGAAAGATTTGCACCCCGCTCAGAAATTTCAATATCCAATCCCTTTGGCATGCGGTTTATAAAAGGCATTAATCCCAATGCCTCGATAGTTTTTAATAACTTCGGATCTGGTATGGGATCAAATAGGGTAATATTTTCTCGTAAGGTACCTGCAAATAAAAAGACGTCTTGACTGACTAACCCAATAACGTATCGCAACCCTATCTTCTCTATTTTTCGAATATCAATGCGATCAAGCCAGATTGTGCCTTTTTGGATTTCATAGAGCCGTGTCAATATATTCACAATCGACGTCTTTCCACTGCCAGTCATACCCACCAGGGAAACCGATTCCCCCGGTTTTATCTTGAATGAAATATCTTTTAATACATAATCACGATTATTATAAGCAAACCATACGTTTTCAAATTCTATCAAACCATTAAAATCTCTTTTGGGAACTTCTCTGCTAGGGT
>JAGWZR010000220.1 GCA_018968795.1 Planctomycetota bacterium
TTCCTTACCCAAAAGTAGTGCGGCAAATTGAGGATGATGGGGCAATGTATTTCGGTCCTTACGCCTCTGCGAGGGCGGTGAGAGAGACATTGAGATACATCCACGAAACTATTCCAATCAGGAAATGTCCGGATAATGTATTTAAAAGGAGGGTAAAGCCTTGCCTCTATTACCAAATTCATAAGTGCCTGGGGCCGTGTTGTGGTCTGGTGGATGAGGTTTCTTATCAGGGTTTGATAGACCATGTAATCTTGATTTTAAAAGGCAAACAGGGAGACCTTATCGATGTTTTGGAAAAGCAGATGTATGAGGAATCCAAGTCTATGCGGTATGAAAGGGCAGCAAAGATACGGGATCGTATTCGGGCTATTGAAGAAACCGTGGAAAGGCAGAGAATCCATTCCATGACCTTTGTAGACCGCGATGTCTTTGGTTATTATCGGGAAGGGAATGATGCCTATATTGAGGTGATGTTCATCCGGTCGGGTAATATGGAGGATGTGGCATCTTATCATTTTTCTACAAATCATAATACTATCGAAGAGGTATTTAGGTCATTTCTCAATCAATTTTACAACCAGACAAGATTTATTCCTTCCGAGATAATTATTCCCGTAGAATCAGCGGATGCAAAATTGCTTGAGGAATGGCTCAGTGAGAGGAAAGGCAGGAAGGTAGAGGTTGTACATCCTCAACGGGGAGATAAGGTACGGCTTGTTGAAATGGCGCAAAAGAATGCTGAAAATGCCTACATGGTGTCACAAGTTCGCAAGGAAGATTTTATCAGAACGCTGCAGACACTGAAGGAAACCCTGAAGCTAAAGCAAATCCCGGAACGCATCGAGTGTTTTGATATCTCCAATATCTTTGGCAAACAGGCCGTAGGCTCTATGGTTACCTTTGAACAGGGGGAACCGAATAAATCAAGATATAAAAGATTCAAGATTAAAACTGTAGGGCGGATTGATGATTATGCTATGATGCGCGAGGTGTTAACCCGGAGGTATAAAAGGGCGGTGGAAGAGGGCGACTTGCCGAATCTGATTATGGTGGATGGCGGCAAGGGTCAATTGGGTGTGGCATTAAAAGTATTTGAAGAATTAGCGATAGGTAATGTTGACTTGATCGCTCTGGCAAAAGGTGGAAAGGAGCGCGATATATCGGATGAAAAGTTTGGCGAGCGTGTTTTTGTACCTTATGTTTCAGAGGCCATTGTACTTGATCCGTCCTCGCCGGAACTTCTATTCCTCGATAAGGTGCGTGACGAGGCTCACCGTTTTGCCATTGCCTATCACAGGAAGTTGCGAGATAAAGAATATTACAGGTCTCCCCTTGATGAAATTCCCGGGATTGGGACTGCGCGCAAAAAGGCACTGTTAAGGTGTTTTGGCAGCGTTGAAGGCATTCGAAATGCCACGATTGAGCAATTGATAGAAATCAGCAAGCTGCCGCCAAAGCAGGCAAGTGATATATTTAACCATCTTCATAGGATAGAAATTACAACTATTTAGCCACGAATGAAGGGGAAATAAGAGCTTGTTAAGATAGTCTACCTATATACGGAACAATTATCCTGAGTTTTATAAAAAAGTTTGAATATAAAAATGTTAGATAGAATGATTTTTATTATGTCTATCAGGGGCTAAATAAATTATGAAAACAGCAGAAATTATTACCATAGGGACAGAAATCGTCTTAGGACAGATTGCAAATACCAATAGCCAGTATATTGCAAAAGTGTTGACGGAAAGGGGCATTCAAGCGCTATTCCAGACGTCCATTGCGGATGATAAAGAATCGTTGAAATCCATCTTAAAAATTGCAAATGACCGAGCAAATCTGATTATAACAACAGGAGGACTTGGTCCCACAGCAAATGACATAACGCGTGAAACCGTATCAGAATTTTTTGGTGTTCCGCTGGTAATTGATAAAGAATCTTATGCTCGCAGTCAAAATCGTCTGGCAGGTAAACATGAGAACATGCTGGATGAATATAGAAAACAGGCACTCATACCCGAAGGTGCGTTTGTGATTTCCAATGACAATGGTACTGCAAATGGATTTGCCCTTCGGCATGGCGAAGTAGAAATTGTCTGTCTGCCAGGAGTTCCTCGAGAAATGCAGTTCATGTTGAATAAATATTTGGAGATTTATGCCTTAAAAGGCAAGCGCGAGGAAGGGTGTAAGTTGATAAGAAATTTGCATACCTTCGGTATTTCAGAACGCGCTGTGGAAGATGCATTCAAGGATTGCTCTGTGGCAGAAGGGCAAATTAAGACAATAACATTAGTACATGATGGCATTGTAACCATTAATATGCTTGTGACTGCGATAGAGAGAGAATCTGCTGTAGAAATTTTGAATAGGGCAGAGCGAGATATGAGAAAGAAATTTGGTCGTGCAGTATTTGGAGTGGATGATATGGGACTTGAAGATGCAGTTGCGATGCTCCTGAAGGGGCATAACAAAACGATTGCCGTTGCTGAATCCTGCACTGGTGGATTGGTCTCGGACAAGCTCACAAATATTCCAGGCATCTCTGAGTTCTTTTTGGAAGGAATTGTCGCGTATAGTAATAAGGCAAAGATTGATATATTAGGCGTTCCAGAAGATCTTATTCTGAAGTACGGTGCCGTGAGTCCACAGGTAGCAAGGGCTATGGCTGATGGTGTGAAGAAAAAGTCTTCGGCGAACATCGGTATCGGAATCACAGGGATTGCTGGCCCTACGGGTGCGACAAAAGAGAAACCCGTTGGTCTGGTCTATGTAGCCGTTGTAGTCGATGATAGCGCCGAAGTAAAAGAATATCGCTTTAGAGGCTCAAGGATAGATATAAAAAAATTTTCTGCAAATACTGCATTGAATATGGTGCGTCTCAAATTAATGGATAATTGCTAATGTAGTAAATTTCTCACCAGCCTTTCGGTTGTGAAGTGGTTCACTTTTCTTGTCATGCCTGGTTAGTTCTTGTGGAACAAAGATACACTTCAATCTAATATCTCCAAACAACATCCATACCATAACTTCCTTCTCCCGGGTTGACGGTGGGAACGAAAAGGGCGGACTCTTTATTTTTCTTCTTGTGAAGATGAACCACGCTTTTGCCAACAAAGGTTCCAATTAATGCGCCGACAAAGACATCCGTCGCCCAGTGCTTATTCTCGTAAATTCGCTGCATTGCAACCAGGGAGGCAACGCTGTATGCGGAAACAGCAACCAGTGGATTATCATATTCATCGGCAAATACAGAGGCTATGGAGAAAGCATTCAAGGTATGTTCCGATGGGAAAGAGGTATGGTTCTCATCGGTGGAAAGTGGAGAAAATTTCGCGCTCCCTTTTCCCACAATTGGTCTTGCCCTTCCAGCTCCTACCTTTAATGCGCCGCCAATCAAGTTTGACACAACGAAGGACTCAAATGACAAGAGTGCCGTTTCCTGCATCTTTTCATTCTTCATGAGATAACCGCTGCCGCCGTATACAGCAAGAAAACCTAAGTCAGCAAATGGATGCCCGATTTTTCCCACCGAGGGAGAAATATCGTCGAGTTTAGATGTTCTGTGATCCTGGACGTAATTTTTTAGCTTTCCGTCAGTCGAGGCGAGGATGGCGCCGCCTGCGCCAATAAAGCCAAGGGTCACTAATGCGCCTTCATTATTCAGCCTTGTTGGGAAAGATACGAGATACTTAAAATCCTCGCCAATATTTCGGAAGAATGAATAATCTTCATCCGCAAGAAGATTGCCGGCGAAAACCAATAACAATAAGATTGAAACTGCGTTGAAGAATATCTTTTTTATCATTTTCGGAACCCAGATTTTTCAAACTATAGCAACAAGGCTGCCTTTAAGCAAGAATAAATTAAGAATAGCAAAGATGTTGAAGCTAAGGTGGGATTAAAATTGAGTTGTTTAAAGCTTCACCACCAAAAGATAATAATGAATAATTTGTGGATAACGATACCTTGTCTTTACCAATGTCCAGATGAGATTGCGACTTTATTGTTACCCCCGCAACTGTCCATTTCCAAAGATTACAAATTTGTAGGACGTAAGTTCTTCAAGACCCATGGGGCCCCGCGCGTGAAGTTTGTCTGTGCTGATGCCAATCTCAGCGCCCATACCAAATTCATAACCGTCAGTGAAACGCGTGGAGGCGTTGACGTACACG
>JAGWZR010000221.1 GCA_018968795.1 Planctomycetota bacterium
TCATCACCCTATTAAATATAGGCATGTTCGCCATTTTGACCTTTTTACTTTTCTCTTTTCAGAGGAAGGGACAGGTTTATTTCCATAAAGAAGATAAAAAGACAAAAAGCTGGCTTTGCTTGATTTCCATAGGTTTGGCGTTGGCCATGATAGTGATTTGGTTTTCATCAATACCTGACAGGATCGAGACATTTTCCGCAAAACTTCGATGGAACACATTGAACCCAAACATTGAACTCATGGCCTCGGCAGACTCAAAATACCAGCATATCGACATAGGCAAACAAGCAGAACAATTCAGTATCTATCTCAATGGACAGTACGCCGCCGCCTTCCCCAATGAATATGAATACGCCCAGATTGCCCATCTGGTGATGACCCAGCATCCATCCCCAAAACATATACTTTTGATCGGCAATGGACTTGGCGGACTCATTTCGGAAATGTTGCAGTATCCTATCGAGTCCCTGGATTATGTGGAGCTAGATCAAAATCTCTTACAAATCTCTGGTAAATATTTATCCCCTTCAGATAAGCAATCCCTGTCTGATAGACGCGTAACGGTGGTTCATCAAGACGGCCGTTATTTTGTAAAACATACATCGAAAAAACAGCACTACGATATTATGGTGATAAATACTCCAGATCCCTCAACGGCATTTCTCAACAGATTTTACACCTTCGAATTCTTTAGAGAGGCACAAGCTATTTTAAAATCTGACGGCGTCTTCGCGGCATCTGTTAGCTCAGCAGTAACCTACATTGGCAAAGAAATTGGAAGTTATACTGGCTCCCTCTATCGCACCATCCATAAGGCATTCCGGCATGTCCGAGTGACGCCGGGGCAAACCAACTTTTATTTTGCATCTAACGCCGATGGAGCTGTTACCCTCGACATAGAAACACTCATGGCGCGATACCGAAAACAGCAAATAAAATCCGATTACTTTACAGAATATCTTTTCTATACCCTGCTTCAGCCGGAACAGGTTAAATTTATTGAAAGTCAACTGAGCCAGAGAAAGGACTTGCTTGTCAACACAGACGCAAGACCTGTTGCCTATTTTTTAAACCTCGTGTTGTGGGATTCCCTCACCGGCGGACGGTTGCACGGATTATTTCATGGGTTAAAGGATGTTGGTTTGCAATCGTTTCTTATCCCTATTGCAATTGCGTTGTCCTGTAGGATAATCTATATAATTTTCAGACAATTTAAACAGAGAGGGGAGGTCGTAAAATTTCAAAAGGCTTCTTCTGGTAACAGACAGTCAGAGGCTGCTGAAGAATTTGATATTCATTACAACAAGCAACTTAAAACTAATTGCCTCATTGCCCTTGCCACAACAGGGTTTACCGGTATTGCGCTGGAAATTGTGCTCCTCTATGCTTTTCAAAATATTTATGGTTACATCTATGAAAGAATGGGCGTCATTGTCGCCGTATTTATGGTTGGGCTTGCACTCGGCGGTTACATTGCAAACCGATTCATCCAGAAAGAAAATCTAAACACATTCCTGCATGCCTTAAGCAAGAAGCGGATAAATGTTTTAATGGCTTTTGAGGGGATTATCGGATTATATGCCTTTATACTCCCGTTTATAATTCATACAATATCCGTTTATTCAATGGCTGCCGAGGTTGGGTTGGTTTGTTTAGTTGGTATCACAGGGTTATTGACGGGATTGGAATTTCCGCTGATAAATAGAATACTTCTACAATACGATAGAGACATCGCCATCTCTGCGGGCAACACTGACAGCGCCGACCACATCGGCGCCTTTTTGGGGGCGCTACTGACAGGCATAATCTTCTTACCGCTTCTCGGTGTCTTTGGAACGTGTCTAATCTTGGCTGCACTCAATATATCAAGCCTCATCCTAATAGCCTTTTCAGTTCCTTGGTGTAAAAGTCAGAAATAGGAACATGAATAAAGCCTCTTGATAGGGTGGATTAAGCGTAGTGAGTCCGCAATTTCTTAAATTAGGCTGCCTTTGGCAGCGACTTTTAAGCTCCCCTTATTGGTAGGACAAGCGTCCCCGCTTGTCATCATAATGTCAGGCGAGGACGCCTGACCCACCATAGGGGCAACACAAGAACCTCCCCTCTAAAAAGAGGGGGAGGGGGTGTGTTGATAGGATAACCGAAAAGTTTGAAATTCCTATACATCAAGTTTGGATGCCTTCGGCAACAGCATTGTAAAAGTCATATTTAGACTGATCGCTGTCATTCCCGTGTAAACGGGAATCCAGTTTTTCTTGCATGGATTCCTGCTTTTGCAGGAATGACAAAGGGAAGCTGTCGTAATTTCGGAATTTCCAAGTAGTAAAATTATCAATGACTTTTTTCATTTACTTTGGTAAACTTCTTGTAATTAGTAGTAAAACAATAATTAATTTGTGCAAGCCTTTCGGCTTGCCTATTTGCTTAATAAGTAAATTAATGTATAAAATGAAATTAGAACAGTTTGTAACGAAGTTTAAGAAGTTAAAGGCAAAGGGATTTGTACCATCAACAAGGAAAGGACCAACCGGCATAGGACATACCCTAGAAACTCAATTAGGACTCAAAGAAAATAATATAGCATTACCCGACATCCATGAAGTTGAAATCAAAGCCCATAGAACGAATTCTAACAACATGATTACCTTGTTTACATTTAACCGTAAGGTCTGGGAAATGCCCCCTCTTGAAGCCATTAAGAAATATGGAAGTTTAGATAAGAATGGACGAAAGGGACTTTATTATACGATGAAGTTAAAACCTAATAGCGCTGGATTGTTCTTAAATGTTACAGATACAGATATATCAGTAAGGCATATCTCAGGTAAAATAATCGCGGTATGGGAATTGCAAAAGTTAACAGAGCAATTTATGCAGAAGATACCGGCATTATTATTAGTTTCTGCTTTTACCGAAGAACGAGACGGAAAAGAATATTTCCATTTTTCTCGAGCTCAACTAATGAAAGGAACTTCACCGGAGTTGCTTGCGGACCAATTTAAGGCTGAAAATATTTTAGTGGATTTACGCTTACACGACAAAGGCACAATGGCACGAAATCACGGCACTGGTTTCAGGACTTATGAAGATAAATTACCATACCTATTTAGCAAGATAACAGTCTTATAATATGACTAACAAAAGTAATAAGAACTGGGTACATGATGCGGAAGTAAAATGGCTTGCAACTAAAGAAGAATTCTTCGACGCTCAATTAAATAAAGCATTAGCTAAATATCAGGACCCATTAATCGTTGGTAATAAATTATCTCAAATACTCAAGAATTCAGAAGTAGAAGCGGTGAAAATGGTTACTCCTCGAGCGGTAAAAAAATGGGCTTCTCCCAAAACGCTTGACAAGTGGCAAGAAATTATTAAGGACGATCAAATGCTTATTGAATTACGTGAAATTGGTAAAAGCATTGCTAATACATTAAGACCTTTAGCCGGTAATACCTTTACTCAATGGGTTTGTCAGGTTTTAAACCTAACCTTTAAGAACAAGAAATTACCCTTAGAATGCATTACCAGTGGTGCTGTTAAAAAGCAACTTACTAAAAGTTTGATTTTGAAAGCAAATGCTACTGAAATCGGCACCAGAGATTATAAACCAGATATTGACATCATCGTTCTCAATAAGAAGACAGAAAAACCTATTGCGATAATTTCTGCCAAAACCACCTTAGCCGAACGCGTGATGCAAACTATAAATTGGCACAGATACTTAAGCCGATTACCAGAGGGATTAAGAACATTAAAACTATATTTAGTTACTGCGTGGGACACCTTTGAAAGCGGGACAAATCGGGAACGGGTTCAGGAGTTAGATGGTGTTTATGTCTGTAACGAAGCCGTGAAAGAATACGGTAATATCAAACTGTTTTCTAAGATAGTTAATGATATTATAAAATTGATATAGAGAAAATTATGAATGAAGAATTTGATAATACCATATTTAAATGGGCAAGTGGAAAGAAAGATGAAATTGATAAAGGAGTTGTTGCTAATGACAGCAAATATACACTTCTTCTATCATTATTAGATACTCTATCGTCATGGGCATTTCCTAATGAAAAAGATAATCGTAAACGATTCATAAAATTAATTGATGAATATTCAGACTGGAAACTTAAAGATAGAGTAAGTCTTGTTCAACTACAATATCTTA
>JAGWZR010000222.1 GCA_018968795.1 Planctomycetota bacterium
GCCTTTGTCGTCATAGGCTACAACTTGTGTTTCAGAATCTATTCCCCAGTTTGATATGGTCTGAACAAATTTTTCTCGTCGTGGTAATGGATGGCGGCCGGTCTTGCCGGCAATGACTTGTCCTGATAAATCTTCGTTTAAATGAGCATAGACCGCTCCTGGGATGTGGGATTGGATATAATCGCTACGGCCGCGAGCCGTATCGTCCAATGAAAAGCGGCAATCAACTATTGCCCAATTTGGGTTGGAAAGGTTTTTGGCCAGTTCCGAAGCTGTTATGAGAGTTGTGTATGCCATAAAGATACCCCATCAGGTAGTATTGTAAAAAAATTCTGAAATCAAAGACCCTGAAATACCTGCCTTTCTAAATGCGCCACATAGTTGACAGGCGCATGATCAGATAAGAATTCTGGTGGGTCGAACCATCTCCGATAATTTGCGGCGTTTTCTAAAGAACGCTCGGTTTTTTGCCGAGCGGCTGTTACGGTTTGCTCGGTTGGATTAATCATCATTCGAGTATCGTGTGCTATGCAATGCAACTCACCGACATGGCGATAATCGAATGGCCAAACAGAGGGCGGGGTTGTTGTTACAATATCGCGGTTGTTAACTACTCGATAAATCTTTATGTCTGTCAGTGTTCTAACGAATTCGTTATTGCCTACGCGAGGCGACGCAAAGGTATAAACGGCACGAGGGGGTCTCTTTGCCGCTGCCAGAGTGGCTAAAGCGGATCCCAAACTATGACCGGTATAAAAAATCGGGCTGTTAATTGACGAAAGATGTTCGTTGACAGCGCCCCATATCTTCTCAAGGGCGTTTTTAAATCCCGTGTGAACAAATCCTCCTTTTGGCCATTTGGCTGGAACTATACATACGTTAGCAAGCCAATCCTTTAGTTCGTTGGTGCCTCGGAAAACCAAAATTGTAAAATCATTCACAGCGTCTTGAGATTCGATGAGTGCGCATTGTGTTCCATCGTTATCGAAAAACCGAACCTCTCGCAGATTGACTTTCTCTAATATATGATTTCTGCTCGATCCCTTTGACTTGTTTCCCGCTTCATCGCCTTCCTCCTTGTAGATCAAGCGAGAAAGTTCTGCCAGCCACCATGCATTGATTTTGCTGTACTCAGACGCGGCAACTTGAAACCCTTGAGGATTGTTAACGTCGAAAAAATTGGTTGCCTCCCCCGGCTTTAAAAGAGCCTTCCAACTGTTGTCAAAATCCATACAATCCTCATAATGCGAATGTCACATTAAACGTTTCTTGGAGGTAGTTGTGTATCTAATTGGAAAAGTGTGCTTTGATTATGCTGGTTATCTTAGGCAATACCTTCGTGGCAATGGGAACTATTACGGTTATCACCGTTCCTGATAACTTGCCGATCATCCTGATATTTATTGGCCATTCAGGGGCTTGTTTGGCCATTTCATAAGGTTTTTGCAACTCCTCTAGCTTTTCAATATTTTCCCTGTTTATAGTGCCGGCAAGTACATCTGCATGGTTTTTCTTGAAGAGAATATCGTAGCTAACGCTGATATCTCGTTGGAGTAATGTTTTAGCTCTTTTCATTGCTTTATGTGGGGTGTACAAAATTCTGAAAAACATCGTTAGCGCTAATATTATATATAACGCGACCGGCAATAAATTTATAGGGTGAGTAAGAGGCACGCTCATTATTTTGCTTTGAGTATAAATAAGAGAGACAATGTTTGGCGCTCCAATTAATAGCGCCAAGGTAAAGGTATCGGCCACATTGCCCACTATTTTAAGCCCTCCGCACTGGTCGGGATGTAATAATTCAACATTCACCGTGAAGTTTTTGAATACGCGATTTACGAAAACCGTTGTGATGATTCCACGGTAGAGAAGATTCGTAGCTAAGTATATGTATAATGCAAAGATGAAAATCGCATAAAAAGTTCCACCCCAATTGAGAACTCTGGGCTTAGCGGGATCTATATTCCAAGCATTGGCAATACATTTTGATTGATCCGCAATCACACAGGCAGCAGATGTATGCCACGTGTTAAGGGTGATGAAATTTTTATAGAAACCAAAATAGGTAACTGCAATTGCAATAATAATACAGCCGTAGGTGACCCACCACGAACAATACCGTTTACGGAAATCTCGTAGGAGCGAATTATACTTTGCTTGATTTTTCGTGTCTGCGGCTGTAATTTTTGATACTTCGTTTACAGAATTAAACTCTTTGTCGCCAATAATCCTAAGCTGAAATAAATCGACCTGCAATTTTTTTATATATCGGTAGTACAAAAGAGACGCAAAAAATAGACCCGGTAAGTAACCAACAATTAATGCAATATCATTCACATCCTTCAGCAAAGGAACGCGAGTCTTTCCTGGATTACCAGGAAACAATGTGCCTTCAAAATAAGTTGTCACACCCATTATGAGGACGCCCATGAATAATAATGCTAATGCGCCATAAACAGGGCTAAACCGTGTAAATAAATTGGATAACGGTTCATTTTTTACGACATTGATGGGTTCTATATCTAAAGGAACCCTGAACTTGTCTTCCGCGCATTCCATACTTTAATAGTCGCTTTCTCTAGGGTGTACAGTTTCACTCTGCCTCATTGTCCATTTAGGATGCCCACAATATACATTGTGATTTACTATGGTCAAGTAAAAATTGGCTGCATTTGGTCAAAGATTGAAATAATGGTTGTTATTTTGCTATTATAGATAACATAATAAGAAACTTTTTGCAGACTATTGATCTGGTATGAAAACATGAAGACACATCGATGGTTTTTGACGGCTGGAATCGCTTTTGTTTTCTGTGTTGCAGGTTTTTCTTCATTGCTTGCACAAGAAGATTTATCGGTGATTGTCAAAAAGATTCGGCTATCCGTTGTAGTTGTTTCGACATACGACAATAATGGTGAATTCCTCGATCAGGGCAATGGTTTTTTTATAAACAATAATGGCGATGTTGTCACTAATATCCACGCGCTTCATGGCGCGGCCAGTGCCCGGGTGAAAACCTCCTATGGGAAGGTATATTCGGTTGCCAGTATTTTGGCGGAGGACAGGGAAGGCGATCTTATCCGAGTATCAGTTGATATTCCGCCGCGTATAGTACATCCTTTAGCGTTAAGCGACTCTCGTCCTGAAGTTGGTGAACAGGTTATTGTGATAGGCAGTCCGCTAGGGCTTGAACAAAAGGTCTTTGACGGCATTGTCTCAAGTATTTGTAAGGTCCCAGTATTTGGAACGATTGCGAAGATTACCGCATCCATATCTCCAGGGTATAACTGTAGTCCAGTTATGAATATGAAAGGGGAGATCATTGGGATTGCAGTCCCTCAAATTGTGGAAGGACAAAGCCTGAATTTCGTAATTCATGGTGAGAGAATAACAAGACTTTTACAGGGCAGGGACAATACCATTACCAGAGGTGTTGAGGATGGAGTAAGTGAATGGTTTTCCTCTGCCGAAAGGCTTTGCAATAATGGGATTTTTTACTTTGCGGCAGAGGACGATAAGAACGCCCTTCATTATTTTGAAGAGGCTGGCAAGAAAGACCCCAGATATTCTCACGCATATTTCTATATCGGTTGCTGTAAGGATAAACTTGAACGATACCCGGAAGCGATCGAAGCCTACAAGCATGCAATCCGAATCAATCCCGATTTTATCGAAGCGCACTCCAATCTCGGCGCGGCTTGCGACAGGGCAGGGCGCTATGCGGAAGCAGTAGAGGCGTATAGGCATGTGGTGCGCATTCAGCCTGAAGATGTCGAATTCCACTACAAGCTGGGTAAGGCTTATAGCGCACTCGGGCGTTACGCAGAGGCGATTAAGGCATTCAAGCAGGTAATCCGCATGAGTCCAAGTTTTACCGAAGTATATGATGGTCTTGGCCTAGCTTATTATAATCTTGGAAGTTACGCAGAAGCGATCGAAGCCCTCAAGCAGGCGACCAACATCGTGCACGATAATGCCGATACGCACTCCGCGTTGGGAGCGGCTTACAATAAGCAAGGATGTTACACGGAGGCGATCGAGTCCTGCAAGCAGGCAATCCGCCTCAAACCTGATAACGCCGAAGCCCACTACAATCTGGGCATGGCGTATGATAAACTTGGGCGCTATGCAGAAGCGATTGAGGCGTACCGGCAGGCGATC
>JAGWZR010000223.1 GCA_018968795.1 Planctomycetota bacterium
GATGTTGTCGAATCTACATTCAGTGCATTTGTAAATTCTTCAAGGTTGAAAACTCGCAATTTTGGTGTGGACGTTGTGGCTCAAAAAGGAGGACAGGGAGTAGAAAGCAAGAAAGTTTCTCAGGAAGTGATAGAACCCCGGTTTAAAGCACTCAAGCGGCTGGTACGAAGAAGTGGGGACACGGAATCGCAACACCTTTATCGTGGTTTTTATCCCTATGGGGTGGCCTTTGATGGTACAAACATTTGGGTGGCAAATATGGCGCTAGTAAAGTAACGAAGCTGAGGGCGAGCGATGGAGGCGTGCTCGGTACCTATGCCGTGGGCTTCAATCCGAGAGGAATGGCTTTTGATGGTGTTAATATTTGGGTGGCGAACTATGACAGTGGCACGGTGACAAAGCTGTAGCGGGACGGTAATGTTTGCCTATTTTCTCTGCGATAAAAATTATGCTGCGTTGCATTCCAAATATATGATATTCCGCACCCTTTCCTGCAAGGAGAAAGGGTTGTAAGCTTTTCCTTCCCTTGACAGGCAGAATAAAGGGGGGCGTATGGACCAAATGAGTATGAATTTTAAAAGTGGGGAACTACTTCTGTGGGAAACTTTTATCAAAGAACTGTAACTCGGACATTTGAAGGGACTAATTACGTTTTTTCCTTCATCCTTATTTCCTTCATGTTTTTGATTATTGGTTCGCTGTTCTTCACGACAACCCCGTCTGCCTTTTTCCAGCAGATGAGCAGTCGTGTTGTTCTTATCTCCATTGCTGTGACATTCGGTTCCTCTTTTATTGCTTCCCTGCTCGTTTTTGTTTTTAGTGTACCCACAGCTTATGTGCTTTCACGAAAGACATTTTGGGGAAAACGTGTTTTGGAAACTATCGTGGTTGATTTGCCACTGTCATTTCCGCCCGGTGTTGATGGCCTCATCCTGCTACTCTTATTATCCAAGACGGGCATTCTCGGTGAATTTCTTGGACGCTTTAATATTTACATACCTTATACCTTTACAGCTGTCGTCCTGGCAAAACTCTTTGTAAGTATTCCCTTTATGATTAGCTTTGTTCGTGAAGCATTTGATCGTGTAGACAAGAATATTGAGAATGTAGCATGTGCCTTAGGTGCAAGTTCCTTTCAGATATTTTACAAATTAACGTTTCCTCTCTCTGTTTGGGGGGTACTGAAAGGGCTTGTTATGGCCCTTTCGAAGAGTTTGGGGGAGATCGGAGCTACCTTAATCCTGGCAGGAGGTTTAACCTCTTCTACAGGAACGATGTCGGTATTGATCTATTTTGCCACCCAGAAGGGAGAAATGGATAAGGCCATTGCCTTGGCGATCATCCTCGAGTTTCTGACCTTTATTATGCTGACGATTATTAAATTATTATTTCAGGAATCTGGACGTAAAATTCATGCATAAATTACAATTGATCAATGTATCAAAAGCCTTTGGTTCACAAGTTGTTTTGAGAGATTTATCTCTTGAGGTATTTCCGGATGAATTATTCGTTCTTTTGGGTAGCAGTGGCTGTGGGAAGACGACCATATTGCTGGGTATCCTGGGACTGCTAAAATTTGATAGTGGTCGAGTAATCATAGATGGGATAGATGCTACCAATCTTAGTCCCGGTGAGCGAAATATTGGATACGTACCCCAGAATTACGCCCTGTTTCCTAATTGTTCTGTCTTTGAAAACATTGCCTTTGGTTTGCGAGTGCGTAAGGCCTCTAAAGATATCATACAAACAAAGGTAAAAAAAATTATTGCTGATTTTGGCCTGCATGGACTCGAACATCATTTTCCTTCCCAACTAAGTGGAGGGCAAATGCAAAGGGTAGCTGTGGCAAGGGCATTGATTGTTGAGCCATCACTCCTATTGCTAGATGAGCCGGTTAGTGCGCTTGATATAGAAACACGGAAAAAGGTCAAGGCAGAACTTAAGGATATTCAAAAGAAATTACATATTACGATGGTCTATATTACGCATGACCAGCAGGAGACGCTAGAATTGGCTGATCGTTTTGGTATCCTAAACAATGGTAAGATAGAGCAGTTTGGAAGCCCCAACGATGTATTCTATAAGCCAAAAACCCTATTTGTTGCACAATTTCTGAACACAGAAAATATACTGAAGGGGAAGATTATTCATAAGTTTGGAAATAAAGTAACAATCCGGATAAACGATATTATCTTAAAAACATATACCATATTGGAAATATCGGAGGGAGATTCTGTTACGGTATGCATTCGTCCTGGTGCAATCCATCTCAGTACACATCATAATGTACAACAGGGTAGAAATGTTTTTGTTGGAACGATAGACTCTATTCATCCTATTGGAAGAGACCTAGAAATCAAAGTACTGATTACACCGAATGAAGTCCTTAAAATACGTATAAGCCGGATTGTAGCAAAGGAGCTTAAGCTTACTCATGGAATGTCAGTACATCTCTCTATCGATGAGGCATTTATTCATCTAATTTCTGCTCAGTAGCTGCCTTTCGAATTCCATCTTAAAAAAATGTCTAAAAAGCCTTTTAAAATAACGGAGGATCATACTATCTATGAATAGGGATGGCAAGATGTTTATAATACCTGCCGCTCTTTGTATCGCAGGGTTTTTGGCCGTATCTTTTCTGTGTAAGTTGAAAAGTGCAAGCGAACCATCAAAGACTGAGGTTATTCAAAAGACCCAGAAACTCCAAATACCATTCATAGCCAATGAAGGGCAAATGGATAAAAGGGTGGTGTTTTATGCTAATACCTTCGGAGGAACTGTATTCGTGACGAAGGACGGGGAGATAGTATACTCTCTGTCAGAAAATAGCTTGGAAGCAAAGAATCATTCCAAAATTCAAAATCTAAAATCAGAAATAAGGGCAGTCGCTCTTAAAGAATCGCTGGTGGGTGGAAAGATTAATAACGTAAAAGGGGAAGAAATATCTACAGTAACGGTGAACTATTTTAAAGGAAAAGCGCCGTCAATGTGGAATGGTAATATCTCAACGTATGAGTTAGTAAATTTTGGCGAGGTGTATAAGGGAATAGACTTAAAACTGAAGGCTTACGGAAACAATGTTGAAAAACTCTTTTATGTAAAGCCAAATGCCGATGTGGGAGTGATAAGATTAAGGCTAGGCGGAGCAAAGATTTTAAAGGTAAACGAAAAGGGGCAACTTGAGGTAGCGATAGACGCAAGGATTGTTAAATTTACAAAACCAGTGGCTTATCAGGAGAATATGGGAAAACGAAAAGAAGTAGCTGTAAACTATAGTTTATCTAACCCAGAATGTTCAAATTCGCAACCTGAAACGACCTATGGTTTCGTGGTAGATGATTATGACAGGACAAAGGAGCTTGTAATAGATCCTCTTCTTGCATCCACCTATTTGGGAGGGGCTTCTGATGATAGTGGTTATTTTACGGCCATAGATGCAAATGGGAATATATACGTAACCGGAAGAACGCAATCGTCAAACTTTCCAACAACAGATGGTGCTTACGATACTTCGATCGGGGGCGATTACGATGTTTTTGTATCAAAATTAAATAGGGATTTAACGCACCTTCTCGCATCTACCTATTTAGGAGGCGCGTCCGATGATAATGGCAATTCTATATCCATAAATTCGATTGGGGATATATATGTAGCTGGTCAAACTTCATCATCCGACTTTCCAGTAACTGCTGGTGCATATAATTCCGCTAAAGGTGGTTATAGTGATGCTTTTATCTCAAAGTTAAGTAATGATTTAACACGCCTTCTTGCCTCCACCTATTTGGGAGGGTCTAGTGATGACTCTGCTAACTCTACAGCTATTGACCCAGTTGGAAATATCTGCGTAACTGGGAAGACTTCGTCGTCAGACTTTCCTACAACGCCTCGTGCATATGATACTTCGAATAGTGATAACGATGCCTTTGTATCAAAGCTAGGCGGAGATTTATCACACCTTCTTGCATCTACGTATCTGGGGGGATCTGGTAATGATGATGCACGTTCTGTAACTATAGCTTCAGATGGAAGTATATATGTGGCTGGCGAAACTTCGTCGTCAGACTTTCCTACAACTGTTGGTGCTTATGACAATTCCTTTAATGGAGGTTTTGGTGATGCCTTTATATCAAGACTAAATGAAACTTTAACACA
>JAGWZR010000224.1 GCA_018968795.1 Planctomycetota bacterium
GATCACTTCACCATAGCACAAATCATAAGCATCTTTATGTTCGTTATATCAACAACCCTTTTTACAATCTTCAGGCTGCAACAGCCAAAAACGCTTCCCAATGCAGCTATGAAAGTTAAAAAATAGGAGAATTGGGGCTGTTTTGAACCCAAGAGATAAGAATTTGTTCCTCGCCAGCACGTTTTATTTCTATCTCAAATCAATTCGTAATTCAACCAATCGTTTGTTTACAATCGCTTGTGGGACATTACAATTTGGATAAAGTTTACACCTAAGCCGAGGCTTTGCTTTTTGCCGGCTTAAATATGAAAACTTTAATCGCCTCTACAATCAACCACAGGCTGAGGGCAAAAAGGATGATGCCGAAAATTCCAGAAATTACCATGTCGGGCTTGACAGGCGTTCCTTTGAACAAGCCTGACAACCAATGCAAGAACTGCAATACATGATGAACAAGCGACCAGAGTGTCATAACCATCATGAATATCATGGGAACTATCACATAGATCGCCCTCTTTCCTGTTTTTATTAACCAAACAGAAATCGCAAGAAGCGCCAGGCTCGCCAACAACTGGTTGCTCGTGCCGAAGATCGGCCAAGCCAACATGTACCCTTTTTCTTTCGTAAGCAAGAGGAATACCAGCGGCACAACCAGAGTAATGAAAGTAGCTATAATCCCTCCGATTTTCGTTTGCAATCCCAAGAGTTCTTGCAGTATGTACCTTGCCAGCCTCGTGCTTACATCAAGCGTGTCATACACAAAGGTAGAGAATGCAAGCAGCGCAAAAGGAAAAGCCACATTAAAATTTATACCCACCAGATTCAAATATCGGGCAAGGCCGTTTGCGTAAACGAGGTTAGGGTCTTCCTTAAGAATATCCGCTCCCTTTGGTATCATCATGACCGTCGCCAGCGCCAGCACAGCCACAAGGCACTCGAGAAGCATCGCGCCATAGCCAACAGGCCTGGCATCCGACTCCCGTCGTAATTGCTTTGAAGTGGTGCCAGAACTCACAATTGCATGAAACCCAGAACAGGCGCCGCAGGCAACGGTAATAAACAAGAGCGGAAATAATGGTTTGCCATCGGCTATACTCTTCAATCCTTCGATATTGAAGGCGGGATATTGTATATCGAACCCGCCGAAAAGCGCGCCAATTAACCCAACGATGATTGTTAAATAAAGCAGCCAGCCGCCAAGGTAACCACGGGGTTGGAGCAATAGCCACATCGGCACGATCGACGCCACGAAGCAGTAAGCAATCAAAATAACATCCCACTGTTTTACAGAAATATGCAGCAGGAAATCCAGGATTGGCGCAGGCAGTCGAGGGCCAAGCCAGACAATGAACAGTATCATTGGGACGAATATGGCCGTCGTCATAATCAGGTTCAGATTGAACCTGTACAGCACAATGCCCATAACAACTGACAGCAGAATGTAAAGCACGGATGAAGCAGCCACGCCCGGCCCAAAAGCAACCTCTGCCGACGCAACCTTGAACGTCTGCGCGGTGATATCCGTAAAGGCAATGATGACGTAGACAAGGGCAAACCACACAAAGGAAAGAAAAAGGAGATAAGAGGTTCGCGACATGTATTCCTTGACGATTTGACCGATCGAAGCCGCCCTGTGCCTTATCGAGATAACAAGACTTGAAAAATCATGCACACCGCCAATGAATATCGAGCCAATCACTATCCAGAGGAGCGCCGGTACCCATCCGAACCAGAGAGCGGCAAGAATAGGACCTACGATCGGCCCTGCTGCTGAAATCGCCGATAAATGCTGTCCCAAGAGCATGCTTGCCTTTGCGGGAACATAGTCAACGCCGTCGTTTATCTGACATGCTGGAGTTGGACGAGAGTCGTCCAATTGCAACTGGTTTGCAAGGAATCGACCATAAAAAAGATACCCAAGAAGTAGTATCACTATCGAGACAACCACAACGGTGGCAATCATACCCCGCCCACCCTTTCAGGAACAGGCGAATTAATCAATCCCTTGAGATACCGTATTCTCTCCAGCACAGGCGGATGCGAATAGTGCAAGGCAACGTAAAGAGGGTGTGGATAAAGATTGGAGAGATTTTCTTTTGAAAGTTTAATGAGGGCGCTTACCATATTCTCAGAATCCCTTGTGAATTCATACGAAGCCCTGTCGGCCTGTCTTTCGTATCTTCTCATAAAAAAATTCATAAGTGGGCTTAATGGCAATGAGAAAATACTAGCGAGGAAGGCAAGGATTACAAACTTTGCAAATAAGGTGTTGGCGCTGATATGAAAAAGCGTTGAAAGAAAGTCACTTTGTATCACCCTAAAACAGAGATAAAGAGCTATAAATGAAAATACTTCAAATGCCGCAATAGTTTTCAGAAGATGCTTCCGCTTCCAGTGTCCCATCTCATGAGCCAGGACAGAGAGGATTTCTCCATGACTCATACTTTTCAACAAGGTATCATAAAGAACAATCCTCTTTGTCTTTCCTATCCCGGTAAAATAGGCATTTGTATGCTTGCTCCTCTTTGACGCGTCAATCCTGAGTATCCTGCTCGCGTGAATACCAGCCTTATTCGCCAATGTAATAATTCTATCCTTAAGCGATTCATCTTCGATTGGAGTGAATTTATGAAAGAGCGGCTCAATGACATAGGGAGATACATACATAATAAAAATGCTGAACATAAAGAAGAATCCCCATACCAAGAACCACCAATAATTGGGACTCCATTGAATAAGCCAGAACCCCGCAAATACACTTAAAGATAGTATAGCTGTAGAAATCAGGAGTGATTTTATAAAATCTGACATCCACAACCGAGATGTCATAGTATTGAATCCGTACTTGTTTTCAATTTTAAAAATTTTGTAGAGACCGAAAGGGATAGATAATAATTCCCCGCCATACGTTAAGAACAAAAAGAAAATCCACCCCGAAATAATAAAAGACTTGTTCAGTGATACTATCCACGAGTTATAGATATTCAATAGGCCTCCAAAGATAAATACAATGGTAACAATATTCCCGAATATCGAAGAAATAAAACCAAAACGGGTTTTTTCTGCTTCGTAGTCCTGTGCCTTCTTCAGCAAAGACGCCTCTAATCTTCCTTCAAATTCAGGAGGAATCGATGCGCCTGCCTTTCTCATATACCTCAGATTGAGATACTGAACTGCGTATTCAAAAGCTTCTTTAAAAATATAAATGCAGAGGATGAAAACAAGATATATGTTCAGGACAAAAACCTCCTATTAGTTCATGTGGAACGTGCTCATATAGTTAACTTAAAGATATTCGAAACGACCTATCAAGAGAGAAAGATATAGTAAATTAAATTTTTAATTTATCATTTGACCATACAAAATTGGAATAGTGCAATAATAATTTTAATTTATTTTTTGCTTGAGGTAATTTGCCATATTATGTTAAATAAAAAAGTTGACTTTTTACGAGGTAGTGTAAAAAACATTACGATAAAGGCAAACCCTGAGTAATCCGGGGACGCAAAGTAAAGGGTCTTTTGTAGAGGCGCATTACAATACGCCTCTACACTGGTAAAAAAGACAGCCTTACTGCCGAAGATGTTGAATAAATATCTTTGCAACAAGGCTTTTTTATTTGGTTTAAAATCCGTGCCATAATTATAAACAAAAAAAATAGTAAAGCGTAATTTTTAAAACGAATGTGAAGTGCTTTATGACAGAACCGATGCGCATCACTCCAAGAGAAGTTTACCAGAAGTTGAAATCCGGTACAACGCTCCTCGTCTGCGCATACGACGATGAGGCAACCTTCAGGCAGATGCAACTGCAGGGGGGAATTTCTCTGAAAGAATTCAAGTCGAGGTTGATTTCGTTATCAAAGGATCAGGAGATCGTCTTTTACTGTGGCTGACCCAAAAAGGCAAGCGCTGCCGGTCAGGCAACGAAATACTTGGGAAAAGGATACAAGAACGCAAAGGCACTCGGTGGCGGCGTTAATGCATGGGAAAAAGCGGGGTATCCTATCGAACCGTAATAACATAGCGCAGCACGGCCGCAACCAAAACGAACCATCCCATTTCCCCTCCCTTCGCAAGGAGGGGACTTCGTCGTGAGCTCAGTCGAACGATGAAGGGGAGGT
>JAGWZR010000225.1 GCA_018968795.1 Planctomycetota bacterium
TGAATTCTTTTGGTGGATAGTTATTGACAGCATTTATAAAATTGCTATGATTCCTAGTCTATAACGGTAAAAAAACATTTAAATGTACATAACCGAACAGAAAAAAATTATGCCAATTCAAGTAAAAATGGAGAAAAACAGACAATGCAGAAAAATTTACAGGGAAAAATCATTGTAATTACTGGTATCGATGGCAGCGGTAAAACGGTACAGACGAAGCTTTTATACGAACGATTGATGAAAGAAGATTATCCGGTTGTTACTATGGATTTTCCTCAGTATGGCAAAACTTTCTTTGCCGAGATGGTTACAAAGTACCTCAAAGGTGAATTTGGCAGCGCAGATTCTGTAAGTCCGTATCTAGCTTCACTTCTTTATGCAGGTGACCGCTGGGAGTTCAAAGAACAAATAAATGCGTGGTTAAGGGAAGGTAAAATTATTGTTTCGAACCGTTATGTCTGTGACAATATGGCGCATCAAGGCGGGAAAATTAGTTGCCGGACTGAGAAAGAAAAATTCTTTCAATGGTTGGATAAGTTAGAGCATCAGGTTTTCGCAGTTCCGAGGGCTGATTTAAATATTCTGTTGCTTGTGCCTGTAGAAACGGCGTGCCGGCTTGTTGAGAAGAAAGAGCAACGCTCATACCTGGCAGGAGAGAAAAAGGATATCCACGAAGAAAATATAAACCATATGCGGTATGCGCAGAAAACTTTTCTGGAAATTGCGAATGGAAAGGATAACTGGATAACCATTGATTGTACGAAAAATGGTGAGTTACTCTCCGAGCAAGTAATTGCTGATAAAGTATGGCTTACCGTTAAGCACAGATCGGTAAAGAAAAATTAAAAGGAAACACTTAATCGAGCATTGAGAAAAGGAGTGCCAGAATTTAAAGAAATGTCAATATGGTAAACAGAAAAAAGATTATTATTATGGGAGCGGCAGGGCGGGATTTTCACAATTTCAATCTTTGCTTTCGCGATAATCCTGAATATGAAGTAATTGCCTTCACTGCAGCGCAGATACCTAATATTGCAGGAAGGCGATATCCTCCTTCGTTGTCGGGCAAGCTATATCCACAGGGAATATCTATTGAATCAGAACAAAAATTGGGATCGTTAATACAATTTTATGAAATCGACGAGGTGGTATTTTCTTATAGCGATGTATCATATGAATATGTTATGCACAATGCCTGCCTGGTGAATGCGATGGGTGCGCAGTTTACCCTCCTTGGCACAAGGCAAACCATGTTAAAAAGCAAAAAGCCAGTCGTTGCTGTCTGTGCCGTCAGGACCGGCTGTGGCAAGAGTCCGACTTCCCGAAAGGTCTGCAAGATTTTAAAAGAGATGGGGGAAAAAGTTGTTGTTATAAGGCATCCCATGCCTTACGGAGACCTTGCCAAACAACGCATTCAACGTTTTGCTTCTTATGAGGATCTTAAAAAACACAACTGTACCATAGAGGAGATTGAAGAATATGAACCGCACATTGAACAGCAAACAGTTGTTTACGCAGGTGTGGATTATGCGACAATCTTGGCAGATGCAGAAAAGGAGGCAGATATTATCGTATGGGACGGCGGTAACAACGACACTCCATTTTACGTACCGGATATTTACATTACCATTGTTGATCCGCACCGGCCAGGACATGAACTTACCTATTACCCTGGAGAGACGAACCTTCTTCTGGCAGATATTGTTATCATTAGTAAAGAAGATACTGCAAAGCCAGAAAATATAAATCTTGTAAAAAAAAATATAAAAATGTCAAACCCCAAAGCTGTCATCGTAGATGCGGCATTACCAGTGACTGTTGAAAGGCCGGAGCTGATAAAGGATAAGCGTGTATTGGTTATTGAAGATGGTCCAACCTTGACGCACGGCGGTATGCCCTTCGGCGCGGGATTTCTTGCAGCGGAGAAATTTGGCGCAAAAGACATTGTCGATCCAAGGCCATATGCCGTGGGGTCGATTGCTGAAACACTCGGTAAATATACCCATATTGGCAAACTCTTGCCTGCTATGGGTTATGGGCATTCTCAGATGGAGGAGTTAAAAGAAACGATACGTCGCATTCCATGCGATACGGTGATTATCGGCACCCCCATTGATCTGGGGAATCTCATACAAATAGAGAAACCTACCGATCGGGTTCGATACGATTTACAGGAAATAGGCACTCCGACGCTTAAAGAAGTACTTCAACTAAGATTAAAATAAATCTAAAATTTTTCCATTTCCGGCTTATCAATGAAGAATAAAGTTATTGTGATTGCCTTAGGAGGAAATGCCCTTATCAGCGAGGGGCAACGGGGCACGATTGCAGAGCAATTTGAGAACGTACGGAAGAGTCTTGACGGCATTATTTACTGCATAAAACGAGGATACGGCGTAGTCATTACTCATGGGAATGGGCCTCAGGTTGGCAATATGTTACTCATGGTGGAGGCCAGTCGAAACCAGGTACCAGAACTTACCCTCGGTGTTTGCGTGGCAGATACCGAGGGCACCATAGGGTATATGATTCAGCAATCCTTAACCAACCGATTAAGAAAAGAGGGAGTCGATAAATGTGTCGTCACGGTGTTGACGCAGGTTGTTGTCGATAAAAATGACAAGGCATTTTTAAATCCAACGAAACCCATCGGCCCTTTCTTTATAAAGGAAGAGGCAGAACGCTTCCATCGAGAAAAAGGCTGGCATGTAGTAGAAGATAGCCACAGGGGATATCGCCGGGTAGTTCCTTCTCCCAAGCCCTTGAAAATTGTGGAAGAGAGAGCCATTAAAAGTCTGTTAGAAGCGGGCGATATTGTTATAGCGGCTGGTGGCGGTGGTATTCCCGTTGTTATGAAAGAAGATGGAGATTTAGAGGGGGTGGATGTCGTGATTGATAAAGACCTCGCCTCCAGCGTCCTGGCAAGAGATATTAAAAGCGATTGCCTTATAATGCTGACCGGTGTAGAGCATGTCTTTTTAAATTTCAAACAGCCAAACGAACGGGTATTAAACGCACTAACGGTAAAAGAGGCTCAAAGATATTTAAAGGAAGGTCATTTCCCTGAAGGAAGTATGGGACCTAAGGTTCAGGCGGCTATTAATTTTTTAACCTGGGGTGGAGAATCGGCAATAATCACGTCCATTGACAAGGTCAAAGACGCTCTGGAAGGTCTTGCCGGCACAAAAATTACCAATGTGTTTAAGTCCCCCTAATAATTGTAAAGATGAAAAATATAGATGAAGAATTCATGAAACTTGCCATTGACAAAGCAAGGCAAGGCGTTGAGAAAAGACAAACTCCTTTTGGCGCATGTATATCAAAAGATGGAGAAGTAATAGTATGTGTTCACAATATTGTTTGGGAAAGTATGGAGATAACCAACCATGCCGAAATTCATGCAATCAGAGAAGCCTGCAAAAAGTTGAATACCGTCGACTTGTCTGGTTGTGTGATGTATTCTACCTGCGAGCCTTGTCCCATGTGCTTTAGCGCCTGTCACTGGTCGAAAATAGCTAAAATAGTTTTTGGCGCGCGAATCAAGGACGCAAAAAAATTAGGATTTAGTGAATTGACTATTTCAAATGAAGAGATGAAGCGATTAGGCAATAGTCCAATCGAAATAATCGGGGATATTCTTCGAGAGGAAAATTTAGAACTCTTCAAATTATGGTCTACACAGGGAGACAGAAGGGTTTATTAAGCGAAAATATCAAATCGCATTTTTTATAGTGAGCGCATTAAATATGTTGTCATGAAAACGTCATTGCTTCGCTTTGTTCGCAATAACTTGATACGGCGCACACTATGACGTTTACTATTAGTTTGATCCCGTGTCTGTAAGCGCTTTTATTTGAATTCCGCTATCCAGTACACGTAATTTATGGATAAGTTTTTCATCCATGAGCAAGCGGAACGTCGCTAGTTGTTCTTCAAATCGACTGTCTAAGATATGCGCATGTTCATGAAGATAGGCAATTAATTTTCCGTTGCTTTGACTACAGGAGACCTCTACCTCAGAAAAATTCCTTTCGAGCATTTTGACGATCTTGCGTTTGAGGTCCTGTATTCCGTGGTGCGTCTTTGCTGAGATTACAATGCAATCCTTGTAATGGCTCTGGA
>JAGWZR010000226.1 GCA_018968795.1 Planctomycetota bacterium
TGTTTTATCAGTCAATGATTGCCGAATATCTTCCAAAACCTCTCGTATCGCATCAACAACGAATTGTCTCGGATAGAGATTGACTAACTTCGTTATTTCTGGAAATTCAAGGATTTCATTAACGGATGGAATTGTTCTGAGTATGTCTTCTCGCATATTCCCATAATATTATAAATTGTTTAAATAAAACGGCATCTTAAGGGGAGTTAATATTTTGCATTAGCAATAAATCGCTTCATTAATGATTTGTCTTTCTTACCGGGCGACGATTCCACACCCGAAGACACATCAACGGCAAAAGGTTTTACCACACGAATGGCCTCTTTGACGTTTTCAGGCATCAACCCTCCCGACAAAATAATAGTTCCGTATTTATGTGCCTGTTTGGCAATTTCCCAATTAAAAGGCACTCCCGTCCCACCCAAGGCGCCCTTTACATAACTGTCCAGCAAAAAGGCATGAGGTTTGTAATTTGCGAGAGGCTTCAAGTCTTCTTCTTTAATCCGAAATGCCTTTATAATCTTATACTCCATCAAATCGTTCAAATATGAAGGCCGTTCGTCGCCGTGAAGCTGAACAGTATGTATATGGCAAAACTCACATATTTCTTTAATTATATTTACTTGTTCATCAACAAAAACCCCCACAAAAGAAACAAGTGGGGGTAAATTTTCAATGATATCTCTTGCTTGTTCCTTTGCAACCCGACGAGGGCTCTTTGCAAAGACGAATCCCAGCGCATCTGCACCTGCCTCTACGGCATTCTGTGCGTCTTCGCTATTAGTAATCCCACAAATCTTAACCCGCACGACACACCTTTTTATCTGAAACGACAGATTACACGGTACCTACAAATGAAGTTTTTAATATCACTTTGGACCAAACTGAGGATATAATTTACGCAAGATTTTTTCTTGCTCCTCAGACGAAAAGTCTTGTCCGTAAAAACGAAGAAATAATTCCCTCTTTAAATCCTTTATATCAATATTCTGGTTCTTCCTCTGTATTGACGCAATCACCTGTCTGCGCGCAAAATCAAACATGGAAAAGCCCATCTTCATCCTTTCCTGACCACTCTTTTCCATCATCATTTTCTGAAAAAGAACTTCCACCGAAGCCTTTGTGTCATTCATGCCTTTGCCCTTTTATATATTTCTTCGAGTCCCAGCTCCTTTACCCATTTCTCAACATAAACAACGTCTAATCCTGCAACCGTTTTCAGCAAGTTCTTTACATCTCTAAGCTGCATTTCAGAAAGACTTTCCCTTGCCCATAAAAGTTTAGAAAGCGTTAAATCCTCCGGCGCAACTATATCAATATTCAAACCCTCAAACATAATGCTGCTTCTGCGCTCAAACTCGATTTTACGGTATTTACTCTCTTTCCTGACAATGAAATCAACCTTAACAATACCTTCTTTGTGAATAATATTAAATAATTGCTTACGGCAGATAGCGTCTCTTATGGCATCCTTTTCCACATAAAAGCCATTGCAAAAGAGGGAATATAATTTTTCTACATCTTCTTCAACCACCTCGATTACAATATCAACATCCCTTGTCATCCTGGGAGTTGTGTAAAAATTGGCAGCAATTGAACCAGTAACCATATAAGGAATACCAGCCAATTCCAGCCTTTTTACAACTATCTTCAAGACTTCTAGTTCATCAATCAAGAAAAGTCTCTTTTGTCCTCCAATTAAATTTCTTCTGAAATATAATCCTCATAAAGTCTTTCAGCCATCAGAGATCAGCATTCAGATCCCGTCTGATTGCTGACTGCTTGCCTAATGTCTGAAATGTCTTTGACCGGTAAATACCATAGCTAACCCATGTTCATCGGCAGCAGCAATTGATTCATCGTCCTTATTAGAGCCACCGGGTTGAATAATTGCCACCACGCCGGCCCCGGCCGCTGCATCAACACTATCCCGAAATGGGAAAAAGGCGTCAGATGCCATCACGGCGCCTTTGACCCTCTCACCTGCCTTCTTTATGGAAATTTCTGTGGAATCGATGCGGCTCATCTGCCCGGCTCCAACGCCTACCACGGTCTCATCCTTCGCCAATACTATGCTATTGGACTTCACGTGTTTGCAAACGATAAAGGCAAAATGCAGATCTGCCATTTCTTTCTCGGATGGCATTTTCTTCGTAACAACCTTGAGACTCGTAGGATCGTACACAGATAAATCCCTGCCCTGTAAAAGCATTCCCCCTACTACCCTTTTCATGTCGTAAGCACAGGCATCCACCGACTTCACCGATAACTCCCCTGTCTTTAAAAGCCTTAATCCGCTTCCCCATTTGCGTTTTGTTGTCAATATCTCTATGGCCTTTTGTTCGTAGTCTGGCGCAATAATTGCCTCTACAAAATGACTTGGTTCCGTAATGGCCTCTGCCGTTGCCACATCAACGGTCTTGTTTAATCCAAGGATACAGCCAAATGCAGATACCGGATCGCCATTGTATGCCTTCTTAAACGCCTCGGACAGGGTATTCGCAGATGCAGCCCCACAGGGGTTTGTGTGCTTTATCACAATGGCTGAAGGCCGTTCAAATTCCTTGACTAATTCCAGCGCCGCATTAAGGTCGATAATATTGTTATAGGAAAGTTCCTTCCCATACAATTGCTGGGCATTAGAGACGCATGGCTCAGCAACATTTTCTTCCACATAAAATGCAGCCGTTTGATGCGGGTTTTCACCATAACGCAATGACTGCCGCTTTATGTAGTCCAGCGAGAGGGACGTTGGATAGCCGCCCTTCTCTTTATCCAGACTATCGAAATAGTTAGCAATAATCCTGTCATAGCGTCCCGTCGTCCTGAATGCCTCAATGGCCAACTCAAAACGCATCTTCTCGGAAATATCATTATGGTTTGCCTTGAGTTCCTCGATAATAAACCCGTAGCGCTTGGGGTTCACCACGACAATCACCTGTTTGTAATTCTTAGAGGCAGACCGGATCATGGAAGGCCCCCCGATATCGATATTTTCAATCGCCTCTTCCATTGTCGCGCCCTTTTTAGCGATTGTCTTTTCAAAAGGATAAAGATTAACCACGACCATATCAATAGGCTTAATCCCCAGTTCCTTCATCTGTCTCTTGTGGGTTTCGTTATCCCGTAAGGCCAGCAGTCCTCCGTGCACCTTCGGATGCAAGGTCTTTACACGACCATCCATAATTTCCGGAAATCCTGTGTGTTCGGATATTTCAACCACACGGATACCATTTTCTTTGAGTAATTTGGACGTGCCACCCGTGGAAATAATCTCGACACCCAAATTCCGCAACTCCTTAGCAAACTCCACAATTCCCGTTTTATCAGAGACACTGATGAGTGCCCTTTCTAATCTCGCCATCTTTTCTCCCCTATTTTATCTTGATATTACCATTTATTTGAATTTTACCCGCTTTCGTTTTTTGATTTTAGCAGAACGCAAAAATCAAGTCAAAAGAATAACTCGGCCAACTGATTGCAGCAAAACGCCGTCTTGAATTTACTTAACGAGTGTTTTTCCATTGACTGTCATTGCCTTTTTTGTTTGAATCTTTTTTCCATAATTAATTCTTCGACTTTTACGTGAGGGAAATCATGCCTGCGAATAAATTAAAGGTGTTTTGTACGCCGTTTTGCCCAAAGTGCAACCAATTGCTGGCTTATCTAAACAAGAAAAAGGCGGATTATATTTCCTACGATATTGACAAAGACGAAAATGCAAGAAAAGAAGCGGTAAAAATCGTAGGGACCGACGACATTGAATCGCTCGACAAGCTGCCCATCGTAGTCGTTGGCGATAAGGTGCTGTATGGTTTTGACAAGAAAGAGATTGATAAGTATCTTCGGTAAAAGTATGTTTAAGAATTTCAAGCTGGTAGCCACAACCTTGAGAGCTTGCCTCGGCGTATAGAAATTTCAATCTTTTTGGTTATCCTGTTAACACACCCCCGGCACCTCTTTTTAGAGGGGAGATTGTTGTGTTTTCCCCTCTATCAAGGCTTGTCCCGTACTCCGATACGGGAGGGGATTAAGGGGTATGTAAGTTTGCCGCAACACACACCCAGCCCCTCTTTCTAGAGGGGAGCTTAAAAGTCGCTGCCAAAGGCAGCCTAATTTAA
>JAGWZR010000227.1 GCA_018968795.1 Planctomycetota bacterium
TAGTGGGTATCTTCCACGTCTTGCTGTTATGGTGGATAAGATATTTAAACGCATTGGACTAAATGGGAAGGCTGTTCTTCCGATGGTGTTAGGCCTGGGTTGTGATACCATGGCAACCTTAACAACCCGTATCCTCAACACGAAAAAGGAGCGAATTATTGCTACCTTGCTTTTGGCATTAGCCATACCGTGTTCAGCGCAATTAGGGGTTATTTCGAGCGTATTAGGAAGAGTTTCTGGAGTATATTTTGCCATATATATTTTCGTTATCTGTACACAGCTCCTTTTTGTTGGTTATTTATCATCCAAGGTCTTGCCAGGAACTCCTTCCGATTTTTTAATGGAAATGCCTCCCTTCCGCATGCCGAAGTTATCTAATATCTTTATCAAAACATTTTATAGAATACATTGGTTTTTGAGAGAGGCAGTGCCGTTGTTTATGCTCGGTACGCTTGTGTTGTTTATAGCAACAAAATTAGGAGCGCTGTCCTTTGTAGAAAGAATGGCATCGCCGGTTATTAAAAACTTTTTGGGATTGCCTGTGGAGACGACGCAAGGTTTTATTTTAGGATTTTTAAGGAGGGATTACGGCGCCGTGAGTATTTTTAGGACGCTCGAAGAAACAGGGGGGAGTAGCGGTATAGATCCCAAGCAACTATTGGTTTCATTAGTTGTAATTACGTTATTCATTCCCTGCCTTGCCAATTTTTTTGTGATGATCAAGGAACAAGGCGCAAGGAATGCATTTTTGATGTTTGCATTTATATTACCCTATTCTATACTTATCGGAGGAATCTTAAGGATCATTTTACAGCAGTTTTAATAAATGCAGATACGTGGCAAAATAGTGTCCATTTCAGGCGATGAAGTAGAGGTGTGTATTATCAGAGAAAATACTGCATGTGGAAGTTGTTCTACCTGTCCAAAGAAGATGGGCATACGCGATATCGTAAAAGTGGCTGCAATAAAGGGAGTTCAAATTGGACAAGAGGTTGTGCTATGCGATAATAAAAATTGGTTTATTAAAAATAAAGTTGTGTTTGCAGTAATTGCTTTTGTGTTAGGTATTATAATGGCAGAAGGTATTTCCACGGTCGTATCGTTTGGTCAATACAGAGAAGAAGCGGATTTGCTTGGAGGCATGATATTAACTATAATTCTGTTAATTGTTTCGCGGATCAGGAAGCCGCGGTATCTTTTAAGGATTGAGAGGGTAGAAGGGGGAAAAACTTAATTATGACCGAGCCCAATCTAGAAGAAATATTGGAATTAATATGGACGATAGAAGAGGAAAGCGATAAGGTCGAGAGGGATTTATTACTGAAACGGCTAGAGCCTCCTTTGGCGGAAGACCAGTTGAAAGTCCTGACACAAGAGGGGTATATCAGAACAAAAGATACAAAAGTAGAACTTACCGACAAAGGAAGGATAGATGCAAAATTGATCATCAGGAGACACCGACTTGCGGAACGATTGTTGAACGACGTCCTCGAAGTAAAAGAAGATACTATGGATTCCAGTGCTTGTAAGTTTGAGCATTTTCTTGACGAGGAAGTTACGACAAGTATATGTACCTTGTTGGGACATCCTGTAAGTTGCCCCCATGGAAAATCTATTCCGCCTGGTGAATGTTGTGAAAAGGCGAGTAAAGAAATAGGCCCTGTTGTGATGCCGTTAACAGAATTGAGGTCAGGGGATAAAGCGAAGATATCGTATATTGTCACAAAATATCATGGGCGGTTAGACAGACTGTCTTCCATGGGTTTATTGCCCGGTGTTCAAATTAGTCTTCATCAAAGACAGCCAACGTATGTTATCACGGTAGGTGAGACGCAAATTGCTTTGGACAGCGCCATTGCACGGGATATTTATGTTCGTCTTGTGTAAAATTTCATATTGTTTTTCTTTTGGCTTGACAACGTAATAGAGGTGTGATATTAATTCACCTCCATGAAAATGATTCAAAATTCTTTAGTAGTTACCTTCAGCGTATATCTTTCGATTATTTTGTCCCATAGCTTTATTACCGCTAATATTTGGGCTTTTACCAGTGATCGCAATCAAGAATTGCCTCTTTTATTAGCAAAAAGCGAAGATATCGTTATTTATAAGAAGGATATTATTGTTAGTCCCGGGGAACTCAAGTCGGAATCTAAAAAGGATGCTAAAGAATTAAAAGTTATTGAAAAACCTGCTGTAAAGAACTTAGATACGCCCAGATTGGACACTGTTGACAAATATTTAAAAGAGGGTAAGAAATATGAGGCTAGGAATCTCCTTTCCGATTTTTTTATTAATAAAAAAATACCGGAAAAACAAAAAGAAATAAGAGAACTGCTGGATAAATTAAATGAAGAATTAATTTTTTCACCTCTGTCTTCCCCCGATGCTACAATTTATACGGTCCAACCCGGTGATGCGTTTTCACGCATTGCAAGGCAATTTAATACGAATTATGAGTTGATTACGAGAATCAACGGCAAATCAAATACTAAATTAAACGTAGGGGAGAAGCTCAAGGTATTGACAGGAAAGACAAAAATATTGATTAGTAAGAGAGGTTTCACATTGACCTTACTCCTGAATGGCTATTATGTTAAGCAATATCCTGTCTGCATAGGTAAAGACGACAAAACTCCAGTGGGTACATTTGAAGTAAAAAATAAAATGAAAGAGCCCACATGGTATGCGCCGTCCGGCGGTGTGTTTCCCTATGGGCATAAAGAAAATATTCTTGGTACTCGATGGATCGGTTTTAAAGATAAACCAGCTCTGTCTGGGTTTGGGATCCATGGTACGACGCAACCAGAATCAATTGGCACCGCATCATCGAATGGTTGCATTAGAATGGTGAATAGTGATGTGGAAGAATTGTATGATTTTGTAACATTAGACACTGAAATTATTATTCAAGGATAACAATTTATGTATAGGAATGAACCTTTGGAGACGTACTTGAAGGACGCAGCTTCAGGAAAACCAACTCCAGGCGGTGGAAGTGTAGCAGCGTTAGTTGGCGCTTTAGCGACAACGATGTCCTCTATGTCAGCCAATTTTACTATTGGTAAAGAGAAATTTAAACAATATGAACCTCAACTGAGAAAAATACTCGAAGAGTGCGAAAAGAGTAGAGAAACCTTATTGTCGTTGATGGAAGAAGATATTAAGGTATATAGCGGGGTTAGTAGTGCCTATGCGTTGCCAAAATCAACCGAAGCAGAAAAAAAGTTACGGTCTGAGACAATACAAAAAGCAACAATTATTGCCATGGAAATTCCCTTAAAGGCGACGATGTGTTGTCTCTATGTGCTTGAGTTGACACGCGAATTAGTAGACATCGCAAATCCTAATCTAATTTCTGATGTCGGTGTTGCCGGATTTTTAGCGGATGCGGCATTCCAATGTGCAAAATTAAATGTAGCCGTAAACCTCGCTTGTATCAAGAACCAGAGTCTTATCGAAAAGGTGCAAAGCGAAATAAGCCACGCTGAAAAGAAGGCAAAAAGTTTCTTCCATGAGATAAAAGAAGCGGTTCAGGCAAAAATACAAGGATAAACAATTGGACTTTGCTTCTAGGGCATTAATTTATGAGATTTGAGTACTGACAATGGAATGGAAAATAAACAGGAGTTCAAGGAGATGTATTATTTGTGATAAGGAATTTTGTGAAGAGGAAGAATATTATTCAGCCCTCTTTGATGAGGGGAATATTTTCATACGCAAGGATTTTTGCAATTTATGTTGGAATAAAGAAAGAGAGGATAGCCTTTTTTCATTTTGGAAGACAAAGATGCCCAAGAAAGATAAACCTACGGAACGGTTTATAAATATTGAGATTCTTTTAGATATGTTTATCAGACTGGAAGGGAACAATGAGATATATCAAAAAAATCTTCGATATGTGTTGGCGCTCTATTTAATAAGAAAAAAAATATTTAAGTTAAAATCTCTTAAAAGGCAAAATGGCGAAGAAATTATTACACTCTATTATCCGAAAGAAGATCGAGAATTTACTGTATTTAATCCAAATCTAAAGGAAAACGAAATTGAGGCCCTTACGTCTGAAATGGGACAGCTTCTGAACTATCCATATTTAGAGCAAGAAATATTAACCAATAC